>JAJFLD010000154.1 GCA_021772875.1 Ghiorsea sp.
GGCGTTGAAATAGACGATTCTTTCCACAAAAGCAGGGGGTTCACCCAAAATATGCTTGAGATGTGTTAATATGGCAGGGTTTTTAGTGATGCTTGCAGATTCAGGAAAGATGGCATCGCAAAGTTTGCTCGCCCATTCTTGTTTGACCGGATCAGATGATACATCTTCATAACCTTCCATGCCCCATGAGAAGCGAAAACGCAGGGAGGCATCCGTGTCATCAAAAGACAACCACGAACCTTTACACCAAAGTTCTTCGGCAACTGTTTGATCTTCATCACCATCAAAGGCATCAACATATAATTTTTCAATGCCTTGTTCATCGTGTTCTTCAGCAGATGTGGCGACAATGAAGAAGTTGTGGTTTAAGGCATCTATATAAGGTGGTTTTTCTAGGAAAGGGGTAATCTCAGAAACACGGCGCACATTTTCCATCAACAGATGCGCATTTTTGATGTGTTGTGCATAGGTCTTGATGGTTTCGTTTAAGAGCGATGGCAGTTTGATGGCTCTATCATTTTGCCATGCTTGTTTCACGGCATTCTCATCGGGCATCTCTTGCCTTGGGGTGCAAGCAGCAGTGCCCAAATTAAATCCTCGGCGTTTGAGTTGGTGGGTATGATGGCTTGTCATCAATATGTTTGGCAGAGAAGGAAGTATTTTTTAGGCAATGGTTTGTACCCTTTTAAGGAAGTAAAATATTATACAGCAAAGCGTAATATAATTTCACTTAAACTACTATTTTTACATCATATCTTCACGAAAAGAGATGAACCTATTTAGACATAAAATAAATACTGTTATTAAAGTATGTTTGATTTTAGGCGATTAGTTTGGATGAGGTTACAAGTTATGAAATTCGCATCTGAGAGTGTCGCCCCCGAATTGTTTATAAGCCAAGAAGATAAATTCAGTTTCAGAAATTGGCTGGATTTACAGCTTAATGATTTGTCGACAGGGTTTACGCTCTATTTGAACCTTGGTTTTATTGCCTCCATTTTATTATCCGTGTTGTGCACCATGTTTATTTCGCTGCCAGATTTAAGCCTTAATGAACGTCATGTATTAAATATGTTTGAAATTGGTTTTGCTGTTATTTTTTCTATTGAGTATGCATTGCGTCTTTATTCTGCACCAGATCGTTTGAAGTATGCCTTTAGTTTTTATGGCATGGTTGATTTTTTAGCGATTGTACCTGCCTTGATTGGCAATCACCATTCAGTGGTATTACGCTTATTTAGGCTGATTGCAGTCATTCGGCTGATGAAATTACTGCGCTACGCCAAAGATGTGCAAGTGTTGCTGGTATCGTTGAAACAAAGCTTAGGTATTTTGGGCGGTATTGCTGTTGCTATTTTATTGATGGCAACTTTTGTGGGTAATCTGGTGTATGCTCTTGAACCTCAAAATTTTGATTCTGCCTTTGAAGGGTTATGGTGGAGCTTGGTGACGATGAGTACGGTGGGTTATGGTGACTTTGTTCCGCATTCTTTAGGTGGTCGTGTTGTGGCGGGTTTTTGTATGCTTATTGGTATAGGTATGTTTGCTATTATTACGGGCATCATCACCACCAAAATTAATAGTACTATGCACAGAAAGGAAGAAAAGGCTTGCCCTGAATGTGCTAGCCCTATTGATGTGGTTTATCGGCATTGCCCGCATTGTGGGCATAAGAACCCACATCTTCTTGTAGATGCAGGTTCTTGCCATGTTAGTTACCGTCAGCGGCTACTGCAACGCGACAAAGCAGACAAAAAAAACTTTATACCACAGTGAGCTGCAAGAATTTACGTTTTCCCAATTTAATCAGGTAAGAGCCAGCAGAGAGTTGCAAATCTTTATCATCAACTTTTTCACCATCAATTGATAAAGCACCCTGTTTAATCATACGCATGGCTTCACCATTTGAAGCGGTTAAGCCACCCTCAGACAAAGCTTTTACAATCCAAACAGTGCCATTTTCAGCAGCCATGGTTTTCTCAGGGATATCATCAGGGACTTCCTTTTTAGCGAATTGATTCTCAAAACCAGCACGCGCTTGTATACCCGCTTCTTCGCCATGGAATCGGCTTACAATCAAAGTTGCCAATTGTTTCTTGGCTTCCATGGGGTGTTGGGCTTTGATGGGCTCCAAATCCAAGTCGGTAAGCAATTCATAATAACGCATCATCAAGTCGTCGCTGGTGGACATGATTTTACCAAACTGTTCTTTGGCGGGTTCTTGAATACTGATATAGTTATTCAAAGATTTGGACATTTTATTCACACCATCAAGCCCTTCAAGCAATGGCATGGTAAGAATCATTTGGGTTGGTTTTTCGTAGGCTTGTTGCAACTGGCGACCCATCAACAGATTAAACTTTTGGTCGTTGCCACCAAGCTCTACATCAGCTTCAAGCTCAACAGAATCATAACCTTGAATCAAAGGGTATAAAAACTCATGCAAGGCAATGGATTGCCCACCTTTGTAGCGTTTTTCAAAATCATCGCGCTCCAACATGCGTGCGACGGTGGCTTTACCCGCAATCTGAATCAAATCAGCAGCAGTTAGTTTGCCTAACCATTGCGAATTAAACCGCACTTCAGTTTTGGCCTCATCAAGCACTTTAAACACTTGCTGTTTGTAGGTTTCAGCATTGGCCAATACATCATCTTTGGTCAAGGGTGGTCGTGTTTCATTTTTGCCCGTTGGATCACCAATCATGCCAGTGAAATCACCAATCAAGAAAATCACTTGATGACCACATTGTTGAAACTGGCGCAATTTTTCAAGCAATACCGTATGACCAAGATGCAAATCAGGGGCAGTTGGGTCAAAACCAGCTTTGACACGCAAAGGGCGGTTTTCTTTTTCAGCTTTTTTCAGTTTTTCTTCAAGGCTACCTGCGGGCAAAATTTCCAAAGTTCCGCGGGATAAAAGCTGCACTTGTTCTTGAATATTCATGCGTGTCCCTCAATCAATTTATAACTATTTATTAGGCGTTGAAGCTGGTTTGCGACGTGGTGGTCTGCGGTTACCTTGTGATTTGCCATCATTTTGACGTGGCCGTTTTTCTGCGGCATCCCCAGCTTTTAAACCTTCAGCTTTGGCTGTTGGGTCGGTTGGTTTACCAAGTTGAATCATCTCGGGTGTAATGTCTTTCACAGGGATTGCTTTTTTGATGTATGCCTCAATTGCAGGCACCTCAAAACAATAACGCTCACAGGCAAATGAAATCGCAATGCCTTCTGCTCCAGCTCTGCCCGTGCGACCAATGCGATGCACATAAGATTCCGCATCTTCAGGCAAATCATAGTTAAACACATGCGTCACATCATCGACATGGATGCCTCGACTTGCTACGTCTGTGGCAATCAAAAGTTTAAGTTCACCCTTGGTAAACATTTCCAATATCTTCATGCGTTTTCGCTGTTGCACGTCACCTGAAATAATGCCCACTTTAAAACCATATTTAGCTAAACTTGCAGCCAATTTTTCGCCCGTACGTTTTTCGTTGATAAACACCATGCCGCGCTGTACATCAGCTTCACGAAGCAAATGAATCAATAGCGGAAGCTTTTCATCCATTGCCGTGTGATACATGCTTTCTACGATAGAAGATGCCGTAATATCACCCGTTTCAGCCTCGACTTTCTCAGGGTTATTCATGTGATCATAAGCCAATTCCATCACCCGATGAGAGAGGGTAGCTGAGAACATCAACGATTGACGCTCGTCATATTTGGGCAAACGATTCAAAAGAAAACGCAGATCTTTGATAAAACCAAGGTCAAACATACGATCAGCTTCATCCAATACCATCACATCAATGGCTCGCAGGTCGTAACAATTCTTTTTATGGAAATCAATCAAACGGCCTGGTGTGCCAATCAGGATTTCTACACCTGTTTCAAAAGGTTTTTGTTGTTTTTCATAATCCACACCACCAAACACTGCATGTACATTGATGTTGGTATATTTGGTTAAATTCACGGCATCACTGGCGATTTGGATGACCAATTCGCGGGTTGGTGCAATCACCAAAACACGAGGTTGATTAGTCTTTCGGCCTTTTTTTGCGGGTGTTTCAATCAAGCGTTTGAGTGCTGTAATCAAAAATGTGGCAGTTTTACCTGTGCCCGTGCGGCCTTGGCCAGCAATATCTTTGCCTGCCATGGTGATGGGGAAAGCAATTTTTTGTACAGCCGATAATTCGGTGTAACCCAAATCATCAATGGCGTGTAATAAAGCATTGGGTAAACCTAAAGCTGTGAATTCTGTTTCTTTATCTGTTGTCCAATCATCTTGGGTGGTGATGCCTTCTGCCAAAGTAGCTTTAGGGCGTTCGCTGTGTGGTTTGTGTATTTTTTTAGCGGCAGGGCGTTTGTTGGGTGTGGCTACGGCCTGTTCGGGTGTTTTCTTGGTTTGAGGCTTTCGCGGTGCGCGTTTGCGCTTAGGTTTTTCTGCAACGGGTTCTTTTTTTGCAGCGATAGGCGCTTCTTTCTTGGCCTTAAAGGCAGTGGTTATTTTTGATATCAATCTTGAGATCATTAGGGTTCCTTGCTTTCGTTTTCATGATTCGCTGCTGGCGCGAATACTGGTGTGGGTTCTTCTAACCCGTGTGGATCTTCATGGATGATGACTTCGGCATCTGTCCATTGTGCTTTAACCATGGCTTCCACTTCATCGGCAATCACATGGGCTTGGTGCAGGGTGAGCCCACCATCAAGCTCCAAGTGAAACTGAATAAAGCTGGTGGTGCCCGCACGGCGTGTACGTAAGTCGTGAAGACCTTTTGCGCTGGCATGGGTGAGCACCACTTCTTTGATTTGGCTACGTTCTTCAACGGACAATTCTTTATCCATCAATTCATCAATGGCTGTTGTGGCGATTTCCCATGCGCTGTGTAAAATGTAAAAAGCAATCACAATAGCAAAGATGGGGTCAAATCCTGGCCAGCCATAAGCGGCCAATAGCAATGCAGCAATCACCGCAGCATTGACCAATAAATCGGTTTTATAATGTACAGAATCCGCTTTGATGGCTGTGGAACCTGTTTGTTTGACCACATGTGTTTGAAAAGCAATCAAGGCGCTGGTGAGCACAATGGAAATCACCATCACCACAATACCAATATCAATCACTTGCAAAACCTTGGGATGCAGTAGGCGGTTGATGGATTCAAGCAATAAAAACATCGCTGAACCACCAATAAACATAGACTGCCCCATGCCAGCCAAAGCTTCTGCTTTGCCATGACCAAAGCGGTGTTCTTTGTCGGCTGGTTGCAGGGCATGATGCACAGCATAGAGGGTAATCAAAGAGGCGGCAGCATCAAGGCAGGAATCAATCAAGGTGGCCAAAATCGTGATCGAATCACTCCACATCCAAGCTATCAATTTGGCAATGATAAGGATAAGTGCCACGGTTGCTGAGGCATAGGTTGCCAAACGCATCAAACGCGATTGTTTGGCAGTCATCTCAGCATTGGTCAGCATTTCAGACATTCCTTTTCTTTTCCTCTCCAGCAAAGAAGATGCGCTCTTGTTTGATAACTTCTAAACCTTCAGTGGGTAAATCAGCTTCAAACTCGGCAACTTTCTCGCGTTTGCCTTGGGTTTCAGGATGTTTGGCAATCAAATACGAACAAATATCGCAATATTCTTCAATCGAAATTTCATATGTACCAATTTTGCGTGCCAGCTCAATGATTTCTTCTTTATCATAACCCATCAAAGGTGAGAGCAAAGGCATAGGGCTTGCATCATAAATGGCATGGATATTGGCAAGCGTTTGGCTAGCCACTTGCCCCAATGAATCACCTGTCACCAATGCTTTTGCACCCATGGCTTCAGCAATCAAACCAGCGGTGCGAATCATGTGGCGTTTGTAAATAATCATGCGGTAGCGGGCGGGTACAATAGCAATGGCATGGCGCTGAAATTCTTCCAAATCAATCATGATAAGCTGCACACGGCCTTGATACAGCGAGAGTTGTTTGGCTAGATTTTCAATTTTGGTGAATTCACGGTTGATGGTGCTGTTGTATAAATGCACCAATGTTACGCGCATACCACGTTTCATCATGGTGTATGCAGCGACTGGGCTATCGATGCCGCCAGAAAATAACACCACCCCATGCCCTGATGAACCGACTGGCAAACCACCAATCGCTTTGCGTTTATCGGTGTAAATAAAGGTTTGTTCGGCGGTGACTTCGACATGGATAACGATTTCAGGGTTGTTGATGTTCACCAACAAATCAAAAGCATTTTTAACAAAACCACCCACTTCAAAATTAAGCTCAGGACTGGTTAGCGGAAATCTTTTATCCGAGCGACGTGATTTAACTGCAAATCTTTTACCCGCCAAATCTTCGCCAAAAGCTTCGGTCACGGCGCGTTTGGCCGTTTCTTGCATCACTTCTAATATTGGTTCACATGTATGCACCACCGCAAAGTTGCGGATGCCCGGCACCAAAGCCAAATGATTAAGCAGCGCTTCATCGACTTCTTCGATATGCATCATCATGCGCCCATGCTCACGAATGATTTGGGTGGGGCGAAACAAATGTTTTAAATTTTGTTGCAGCTGTTTCTCAAATTCGCGGCGGTTTTTGCCTTTGAGTGATAATTCAGCGTAATGAATCAGAATAAGTTTCATGGGTTATGCATCTACAGTCAGGGCAAAACAACGGGGACATAGTTCATGATGCACTGCATGTGTTGTATCCGCTGGTGTGCCTACGATATAACAACGTGGGCATTTGATACCATCAACGGCTTCAATGGTTAATGTTTCGCCAGCTTGCACTTGTGCAACCATGAGTAATTGCTCATAAGTTTCACCCAAAGCTTCAGCAAAAGCTTGGTTGAGGTTTGGAATGGTGACTTTAGCAGCAATGGATGAACCAATCACTTTATCCTTTTTGGCCATATCCATCGCGGTATTAACTTGCTCACGCATGGTGAAAAATGCTTTCCACGATTCGGTGTCCACGTCTACAGGTGTTGCAACATTGAACGTTTGAAGGTGTATGCTTTCTTGCGCGGCACCGGGTAAAAATTCCCAAATTTCTTCGGCTGTCATCGGCACAATGGGTGCAATCAAACGCACCAAGGTGTGGGCGATGTCATACAAAGTTGATTGTGCCGAGATACGGCGCGCTGAGTCGGTGGCATCACAGTATAAACGGTCTTTGATGGCATCCAAATAAAAACCACCCAAATCTACGGAGCAGAAATGGTAGATGTCTTGGTGGATTTGATGGAATGCGTAAGTTTCATAAGATGTAAGCACATTTTTTGACACATCGGCCAATCTTGCCATTGCCCACAAATCAAGCGGTTGACGCTCAGCTAAAGGCAAAGATTGTGAAGCATCAAAACCATCGAGATTACCAAGCAAGAAACGAATGGTATTACGAATACGACGATAGGATTCGGCAGTTTGTTTTAACACTTCATCGGCAATGGTGATGTCGGCTGAATAATCAGCAGAAGCCACCCACAAGCGCAAAATATCTGCACCCATTTGATTGATGATTTTTTGGGGCTCTATGCCATTGCCACGCGATTTGGACATTTTATCGCCACTTTTATCAATCAGGAAACCATGCGTTAACACAGCTTTGAATGGTGCAACACCACGTGTACCCATGGATTCAAGCAATGATGATTGAAACCAGCCACGATGCTGATCGCTGCCTTCTAAGTATAAATCAGCAGGTGTTTGTAAATTTTCACGTTGCTCTAAGACACAAGCGTGGGTGCAGCCTGAATCAAACCAAACATCCAGAATATCAGTTTCTTTTTCAAAATCGGAACCACCACAATCTGGGCAAGTGGCACCAGCAGGCAAAAATTCAACCGCATCTTTGGCAAACCAAACATCTGCTCCAGCAAGTTCCACTTGTTTGGCAATACCTTCCACGATTTCAGGTGTAGTCACTGCATGTGAGCCGCAAGCACAGCGAATCACAGTGATAGGCACACCCCAATTGCGCTGACGAGACACACACCAGTCTGGGCGTTGTTCAATCATGCCACGAATACGATTTTCACCCCAAGCAGGTGTCCATGCTGTTTCTTTGATGGCCTCCAATGCTTTGTTGCGCAAATCATTTTTATCCATGGAGATAAACCATTGGGGGGTTGCACGGAAAATAAGTGGTTTGTGGCAGCGCCAGCAATGCGGATAAGAATGGCGAATTTGAGCTGTTGCCAACAAAGCACCACAGCTTTGCAAATGCTCAACCATCACAGCATTGGCTTTATAGACATGATGCCCTTCCACGATAGGTGTAGCAGGCTCAAAAATACCTGTGTCACCCACAGGGTTAAAAGCTTTGATGCCGTATTTGAGGGAGACTTCATAGTCATCCTGACCATGACCAGGGGCTGTGTGCACAAAACCAGTACCTGCATCCAAAGTAACATGGGAGCCCAATAAAACAGGGGCATCTTGATCCAAATAGGGATGACGGAATTTACGATTTTCTAACGAGGCACCTTTAATAGTTGTTATGGATTCAGCTTCAACGCCGATGTCTAGCAATACAGCTTGTGCAAGCTCTTCTGCAAGCAAAATGATCTCACCCACTTTGAGGTTTTCATTTTCTTTTGCATCGGTGATACGCATGGCAATATAATCAAGCTCTGGGCCAGCGGAAATCGCTAAGTTTGCAGGGATGGTCCAAGGTGTGGTTGTCCAAATGACTATGGACGTATCCGCTGTTAAGGCGGGATTGATGTCGCTTAAATCTTCGCCAGCTTTAAATTTTACAAAGATAGAGTGGGAAGTGTGATCTTCATGTTCTACTTCGGCTTCGGCCAAGGCCGTGGCACAAGAAACACACCAGTGCACAGGTTTTGCACCTTTGTACAAACCACCATTTTCCAAGAAACGGCCAATTTCACGCACAGTGTTGGCTTCAAAAGCAAAATCCATGGTCACATAAGGATTTTTCCAGTCGCCAGTGATGCCAAGGCGTTTAAATTCTTCACGTTGAATATTGATTTGACCTTTGGCGTATTCACGGCATTCAGCACGAAATTCAGCGTCGGAGATGTCTTCTTTTTTGCGTTTCTTTTTCTTGAATTTTTCTTCAACTTTTAATTCGATAGGCAAGCCATGACAATCCCAGCCTGGCACATAAGGCGCATCAAAACCCATCATGGTGCGTGAACGCACCACAACGTCTTTAAGCACTTTATTCACTGCATGCCCCATATGAATGCTGCCGTTGGCATAAGGCGGGCCATCATGAAGAATGAATTTTGGAGCATCTTTGCGTGCTTCACGAATTTGGCTGTATAGGTTTTCAGTTTCCCATGTTGCTAAGCGTTTAGGCTCATTAACTGGCAAATTGCCGCGCATAGGAAAGTCAGTTTTCGGCAGGAAAACAGTGTGTTTATAATCAAATGAATCTTGCTTCTTATCGTCTGCCACGGTTTATGTACTCCAAATCAAATCTTCAAACTATATCAAAAGACCGCGCAGCCTAAACAAATCATGTGCTTTTGTCTCATGTCTTAGC
>JAJFLD010000155.1 GCA_021772875.1 Ghiorsea sp.
ATCGATACCAAGTATGAAATTCATCATGAAACCTCCCAGTAGATTGCTTGTGTTCTAACCAACCTTGCATATACAAGCTCGCACTTATGGTGGGCCTAAGATACCGTCCGGTTTATTGACACAAGCTGTCAGAGGCACTTATCTGACCCACAAGCTCGAAGCTTAAGGCCTTCTACAGCATCACTCTGACATTCGTTGATTCTTGTACTAAAAACCAACAAAGCTAAAGATACAAGGCTTTCATAACTTGATATTTGACCGAATAGCATCAAGCTTTTCTTTGAGTCCATCATCTTCCAGCAGCCTCCCCTCCCACTTCCTTACAGCACAGTACTCATCACTGTCACGTCACGATTAAAATCTGCAGGGGCAGGTCTTGATGTTGGATCATCATCTGTGAATGAACCAGCTTCAGGGACATAACATTTAATTCTCCGCATGTTTTTTCTCCCCCCAAAGCCAACCTAGTCTAGCCTAATATCAAAGGTACACCAAATAAGCTTATGCTAACTCAAGTTCTTCGCTTAGCATCATCCATTCTTCCTCAACATCGTCGAGTTGCTGTTTTACCTGACTATGTTCGGAGGTTAGCGTCAACAAACGTGCTTTTGCACTCTCTTCATACAGCGATGCGTCGGCTAAAGATGCATTTAATTCGGCTTCTCTGGCTTGTAGTTTCTCCAACTGTTGCTCAAGCTTTTTCACTTTATTGCGCAATGGCTGCAAAGCTTTGCGGCGCTCTGCATCATCCTTGCGCTTGGTTTTACGCGCTGCTTGGCTGTGTTCACCTGATGATTCCCTTTGCCCTGCCTCATCACCTTGCTCAGTTAAGCGTTGCTCATTTAACCAACGGGCATAATCATCCAAATCACCCTTGAAAGGCTCCACCTTTTGATTCGCCACCAACCATAAATCATCACACACAGTCCGTAGCAAGTGCCTATCATGTGAAACCAACACCATCGCTCCTTCAAAGGTTTGCAGGGCCACAGTCAAAGCAAGGCGCATATCCAAATCCAAATGATTGGTTGGTTCATCCATCAATAATAAGTTTGGTTTTTGATAAACAAGAAGAGCAAGAACCAAACGTGCTTTTTCACCACCTGAAAAACCAGCAATGGTTTCCAAAGCCATATCACCATGAAATGCAAAACCACCCAAGAACAATCGTGCTTCTTTTTCTGAAAGCTCAGGATTAATCGTAAAAAGATGCTGGATAGGAGAAGCCTTAACATCGAGCTGCTCCAATTGATGCTGGGCGAAATACCCTATACGCAGGCCTTTGGATTCAACCACATGCCCTTTCACCGCTTTTAACTCAGCAGCCATGAGTTTAATCAAAGTAGATTTACCCGCACCATTGGGGCCAAGCAAACCAATGCGGTCATTGGGCAACAGGCTCAAAGATATGTTTTCAAGTATAGGTGTTTCGTTATAGCCAAAAAAAGTCTTTTGCAGTTGCATTAATGGATTGGGCATAAAACCAGTACCCTCAAATGCAAATGCAAAGGGCGAATCCACATGGGCAGGGGCTATCATCTGCATACGCTCCAAAGCTTTGATGCGGCTTTGGGCTTGTTTGGCTTTGGTGGCTTTGGCTTTAAAACGCGTGATGAAGCTATTCATATGCTCAACTTCACGCTGTTGCTTTTCATAAGAGGATTGTTGCAGAGCAAGCTGCTCAGCGCGCCGCACCTCAAAGGCTGAGTAATTACCCGAATACATTTTGATTTCTTCTTGTTCAAGATGAGCAATGGTGGTCACGCTTTGATCAAGAAATTCCCTATCATGGGAAATCAATAACAAGGCACCTTGATAATTTTTAAGCCACTTTTCTAACCAAAGCACGGCCTCTAAATCCAAATGGTTGGTCGGCTCATCAAGCAGCAACACATCTGAGCGACACATCAAAGCTTGAGCAAGGTTTAGCCGCATACGCCAGCCACCAGAAAAGCTCGATACCGCAGAACCTTCTTGCTCAGTCTTAAAACCCAAACCAGACATCAATTGACCTGCCCTTGCCCGCGCTTGATAACCACCAATCGTATCCATACGTTCATGCAAGGCACTAAGCTTTAAACCATCATGATTGAGTTCAGCCTGAGCAATGTCTTTCTCAAGCAAGGATAATTCTTCATCACCCAACATCACATAATCAACAGCCGACGTATCCAAGGCGGGTGTTTCTTGCGCCACATGCGAAAGCAAGACATTGGATTTGGCGCGATATTCACCCTTATCTTCTTCGAGTTGACCAAGAATCATGGCAAACAATGATGATTTACCCGTGCCATTGGCACCTGTGATGCCTATTTTATCTTTGGCATGAATGGTTAAGGTGAAATCTTTAAAAAGAACCTTTTTGCCACGCCGCAGGGTGACATTTTCAAAATAAATCATTGGCTTGAACTCAACCTATGTAAGGCTAAAACGTTTCAAAGCATTGGCCGTTGTGATTTCAGCAAGTTGCTCAATAGATATGCCGCGCACTTCAGCAATACATTCAGCCACATGTTTGACAAAGGTCGGCTCATTGCGTTTGCCGCGTTTGGGCACGGGGGCCAAATAAGGTGAATCTGTTTCAATTAATATCGACTCAAGCGGTACTTTGGCTGCAACTTCTCTCAATTCTTGATTGTTTTTAAATGTCACATTGCCCGAAAAGGAAATTGACATGCCCATATCCAAAGCTTGTGATGCCGAATCCCAAGTGGAGGAAAAACAATGCATGATGCCACCACAGCCTGCAATATCTTCTTCTTTTAAAATTCGCAGCGTAGCTTCATCAGCTTCTCGCATATGCACAATCACAGGTTTGTTCACTTGATGTGCTGCGTGGATGTGGGTGCGAAAGCGGGCTTCCTGAACATCGGGCTCAACATGA
>JAJFLD010000156.1 GCA_021772875.1 Ghiorsea sp.
GCCAGTGATAGTTTTTTTAATGAATTGCTTTTTTTAGGCATAGGTTTTGTGATGACTTTGCTGATGCAATCATCAAGTGCAGCAATGGCTTTAACATTAACCGCAGCAGGAAGTGGCTGGATTCCGATTGAAGCAGCAGCAGCGATGGTGATTGGTACAAACCTTGGCACAACATCAACTGCCGTGCTTGCAGCCATTGGTGCAACACCCAATGCTAAACGTGTCGCAGCTTCTCATGTGTTATTTAACCTGATTACGGGTGCTGTAGCCATACTGACGCTGCCTTTGTGGTTATGGCTGATTGGACATCTGGGTGGTTGGTTTAATGGTGGCGGTAGCCAAATCGCAACTGTGTTGGCTCTTTTCCATACCTTATTTAATATCTTAGGTGTATGTATCATGTGGCCATTCACCATAAAAATGGCTTCCTATTTAGAAACACTTTTCCGCCAAGCAGAAGATGATGAATCCAATCCAAGGCATTTGGATTTAACATTGATGGGCACACCAGAGCTGGCACACGTTGCTTTAGGACGTGAATTGAAACGCGTAGCTTTATTGGTGGCAGGTATGGCAGCGGACGCTATCAGCACCGAGGCGAGCCAAAGCAAACGTTTGCAGCGGGATTTGCAGGTGGTTATGAAGTTGGCTGATGCCATTGGTGTATTTATTGTGCATTTGCGACAAGTGGCATTGCCTGAATATTTATCACCTTCATTTTCAAACGCCTTAGCATGCATTCGTTATTTTGTGGAAGTGGCCAATGCCTCACGGCAACTAGATATGGCACAAAGTGAAGAAACACCAACGCTAACACCAAAAATTCAAGCAGCTTTGGGGGCGTATAAAAAACATGTGGTGACGGCATTTCGTGTAGAAGAAGATGCCTATGTTTTATGGGATGAGGCGCAGCGAGAAGCGTATCGGGTTGAGCTGGATAAACATTATGATGGGCTAAAAATGATGTTGATGTATGCAGGCACCACAGGAGAGATACCTGTGCGACAAGTGGTTGATTCGATGGAATTGATCAAAGATACAAAAACCATGACGAAACAAATGTTGAAAGGCATGGTGGCCTTGTATGATTTTACATCCTTAATCGCGGTTAAATCCGAAGCCGACGTTGATGTTGAAGCCGAGGACAAAACTGAAACTGAAATGAATGTTTAAACAGAGAATAAAATGACCATAGAAAAGCTTGTTGCTTTATAGCGATGGAAGAAATATATGTCTGATTTAACACTTATCATGGGCAATAAAAATTACTCATCGTGGTCGCTAAGGCCTTGGATTTTACTCAAACATTTTCATATACCTTTTGCAGAAAAGCGCGTGCCTTTATTTGCCGAGACTACTGCCCAAGCTTTATCTGTTTACAATTCAAATTTTAAAGTGCCCATTTTAAAAGATGGTGATGTTGTAGTGTGGGACAGTTTGGCAATTCTTGAATATATCTCAGAAACATGCCTTGATGGTAAAGGGTGGCCCAATGAGCAACATGCTCGCGCTTTTGCAAGGTCGGTGAGTGCTGAAATGCATTCGAGTTTTACCCATGTTCGCAGTGAGATGCCCATGAACTGTCGCAAAAAATTTGAGCATATCCAATTATCAGATGCTGCTGAGCGAGAAGTCGAACGCATCAAAGACTTATGGCAACAATGACGTACGCAGTTTGGTCAACAAGGTCAATGGTTGTTTGGTGAATACTCCATTGCTGATGCTATGTTTGCTCCCATTGCGCTGCGATTTGAGGGTTATAACATTCCTTTAGAGGGGTTGGCGCAAGCATATGTCCAAAATGTGCTGGCTCACCCAAGTGTGGTGGCATGGATTGAAGCAGGTAAGTTAGAGCGGGAAGTCATTGCTGAGGCTGAAATTTAAATGTAGGGGGTGGGTAGAGTGATTGTTTTAGTCATCAAGCCAATGCGCTGCTTTTAAGGGCCAGGTTTGTGCGATTACTTTACCTATTAAATATTCTTGCGGCAGTGTGCCCCAAGTTCGAGAGTCCAAGGATACACCGCGATTATCACCCATTAAAAACAATGTGTTTTCAGGGACGATGTATGGCCCCCAATCTTTTTCTAAATACGATGACCAAATTCGAAAAGATTTACCATAACTTCCATCCTTTCGCGGGATTTCTTCGTGGTAACGGTCTTTCGGGCTACAAAGTATGCCATTGATATACAAATGATGATCTTTAAATGAAATACTATCATGGGGTAAACCAATAACGCGTTTCATCCAAGTCTGGTGCTGATCGTGTGGGTTTTTAAACAAGACAACATCACCACGTTTGGGTGTGGCCCATTGTAGCCACAATTGTTTTTGAAACGGTAGGTTTAGGCCATAAGCAAGCTGATTAGATAATACATGGTCGCCTGTGTCAAAGAGAGGCAACATGGAGCCTGTGACTATAGTGTCGACATTAATGACAGATGTTTTGATTGCAAAAGCCAACAGCAATAGTGCCGCAATCACCATAAAATGTTTCTTTTTAGACATATATTATGTATCCCAGTGATTTTTATCGCCAACGCATACAAAAAACAACGTTACAGTTCGCATATCTGGATGAGAACATGATGATAAGTTGCTACAAATTGAGCACCATAAATATCACATCAGTAATTGTCTAAGAAAAACTAAGATTTAAAATATTTGATCAATTTAAAAAGGAGTTGGATATGAAAACATGGATTGCAATGGCATTGGTAGGATTATTTGCGGTGATGGGACAAGCTCAAGCGAACGAAGCGATTAGTAAAATGGAAGTGAATGCATTTATGGAGCAAGTTAGAATTTCATCAATGGTTCAACAAAAAATAATACAAGCACAAACAGAGCTACGGACGGATTTTTCTTTACTTCAGCGGGCCGGTATGGATAATACCTCTATCAGCCTTATGCAGGAAATGAAGTATAAAAAGCTTAACCATATGCTAAGCGAAGTTGCGACAGTTATTGCCCTTAGTGAAAGCACTGGTTATTCTGAAAATTAAATTGAAGGTATTAATTTCTAAAGCGAGGATGTGCTTATAATGGCTATGCAAAGAAATATGATGGTATGGGCGGTATCTTTGTTTGTTTGTTTAGCGGGCTTGAGTTTGCCCGTGCAAGCAAAAGTAACCGCAGGTGACATCACAGGTGGAAAAAAAGCACCGCATATTAATATTGCGATTTTTCATAAGCTTCATGGCTCAAAGGCGTTTGTTTACCCCAAGGTTGTAGAAAAAGCTAATATTATAAGTGCAATGGCTGATAACGCACAATTCATCTCAATCAATCATACTGCTGGGTTGAAAGATGGTGATGTCATTACTATCGCAAATGACATATTGCGTGATGCAGTTGGAAGTTTTGAAGATTTTGGTGTGGATTGCCAAATGACGGTGCGCATTAAAGAAGAGATTATTACGCTTGCAGGTGTTTGTCAGCTTCTTATGGTTGATCAGGATCATCGCGAAATTGCCCACAAAGGTGTTATTGAGCCTTTTCAAATGGATCCAAGTAAGGCTTGGACATTGATTTATTATAATGATGAAGATGGTATTGCTGTTTATGCTGATGAAGAGATTGGCTTAGAATAAAGATATTTTTTTGTGTTTAATGGTTAAAAAGTATGAATAGAGGGGGATTTATGTTTGATGTAAATAAGAAGGCTTTTTTTGCGGCATTGGCAGCGGTTGGCATGATGCTAGGTTTTATGTTTGTGGCGCCACAGGTGCAAGCAGGCATTAAAGCAGGAGATATCACAGGTGGGG
>JAJFLD010000157.1 GCA_021772875.1 Ghiorsea sp.
ACTGAAAATATGGCGGTTTGGTCAACATCTCCATCACCAAAAGCAGCTTCTATGAATTCTATGTTTTCAATTTTATTAACCGCACTATTAGCTTTATAAAAAAACGGGTCAACTGAGCAGCGAGGTGAATGATTAACATCCTTGGGAAGAGGTAAACTAAACAATGTATCTTTTATATAAGACTCACTAACATCCATAAAGTCAGAAAACTGACCTTTCATATAAAAAAAGGGTAATAAACCAAAGATGGCATATAAACCAGCAATGATTCCTATATACTTAACATATGTTTTAATTTTTATCGGCTCATTCTTTTCAGGTACTAACATTTTTTCTAAACCTATGCCAAAAAACTATATAAACGACTGAGTATGTTATCGCATGAATTGTGAATGTAATACTTAAGAATAATAAAGGAATCAAATAAAGTACTTTAGCAGCCTCTCGTAAAGAATATTGTCTAAACGCATAAGCTGCCTTAACCCAAGGAAGTGCAGAAAGGGCTACAGCTATGACAAACCAACCTAATTGATAACTATCTCCATAACGCTCTTGAGCACCGAGAATTACAGCTAGGATTCCTATAAATCCCGCGATTAGCAAAGAGCTAATGCATAACAATAGTGAAAGTAAAACTTTGTTATTCTTCAAATCCATTATTATCTAACCACCATGGGGGTCGAGCCGCCTGCAAGCCACATTCAACCTTCAAGTGCACCACGAGCCAGCGTAAACATCTCGTAGGGCATTTTGTAATTCAAACATTTTCTTGGTCGATTGTTAAGTCGTTTTTCTATACGGTTAATTTCAGCGGCTGAGATATGATTATCTGCAACAGTGCAACAGCCAAGTGAAGGTGCAACAGGGTCGGAGCAAGCTAACATATTGATTCTCCCTCATTTATATCGAAATAAACCGTGTTCTCAGCCCTTAGAGCATCCATTTCACCCTCAAAATTAACGTTGTAAGCAGATTCTGGTTCCCGTAATATATGAGCCTCTCCTTTCTGATCAACCTTTCTACCCTCATCACATGCCTCCATACTTTGAAAAACGACAACAACAAGCTTGGGTGACAAAGCCATAAAATGCAATACGCCTTTGATGCTGTTGTCTTTGATAGCTTTGCCTTTGATAGATTCGTCTTTCAGCGTTATGTTGTCACCACATCAACAACCATTGGAGTTACAGACATGCGTTTATTACACACCATGATTCGCGTAGGTGATTTGGACAAAGCCATAGATTTTTATACCCGAATTCTGGGTATGACTTTGCTCCGTCGCCAAGATTACCCGCAAGGTAAATTTACATTGGCCTTTGTTGGATACGGGGATGAAGCCGATAATACTGTCATTGAGTTGACCCACAACTGGGAAACCAAAAGCTACGATCTGGGTAATGGTTTTGGGCATTTGGCCATTGGTGTGCAAGATATCTATCAGGTTTGTGACGGTATTCGCCAAGCAGGAGGCGTAATTTCTCGCGAGCCTGGGCCGATGAAACACGGTAATTCTGTGATTGCTTTTGTTAAAGATGTGGATGGTTATGCCATCGAATTGATTGAGCGCGCTTGAATCAAGCTATGACAGATGACGATACTGCAACGATTCAATGTCCCTATTGTTGGCAGTTGATTGAAGTGCTTATTGATTGCTCGCAAGACCACCAAGATTATATTGAAGACTGTAGCGTATGCTGCCATCCGATTAACATCTGCGTTGATTGTGAAAATGACTGCCTAACCAGTATATCAGCGTTGTCTGAAAACGATTAAGCCTACTATAGCTCTATCCTTATTCCTTTATTGAAAACGATATACTTGTTTGGTCATTGAGACATAAAATTATGGCCATCAACCGCTGATTTAAAAAAAGCATGCCCATCTTATGCATAGCAGGGATGGATGAAATTTCTTACTTTTACTGTAAGCTTTTTGATTTACTTCCGACTTACAAGTTTATAACAACAATCAAAACCGTTGAGGGAGTTCATCTTGAAATATATATTTTTACTCGGGCTTAGTTTATGCCTTAGCAACTACGCCTATGCCGAACGCATAAACATCGTTGGCTCAACCACTGTCTTACCTATTGTTTCTCAAGCAGCAGCACTTTACCAACAAAGTCATCCAGATGTTCAAATCACTGTTTCTGGTGGTGGTTCAGGTGTTGGCATTGCTTCAATCATTCAAGGTACCTCACAAATTGCCATGGCTTCGCGTGAAACCACGCAAGAAGAACAAGCCCAGCTTAAAGGCAAAGTAGAAAACATTATTATTGCTGCTGATGCCGTGGCAGTGGCGGTTTCTAAAGCGGTGTTTGAGAGTGGTGTGCATGCCTTATCTTTAGCTCAAATCGCTGACATCTATAAGGGTAAGATTCGCAACTGGAAAAGTGTTGGTGGTGTCGATGCTAAAATACTGGTTATTGATAAAGAAGCCTCGCGCGGCACACGTCATGTTTTTGCCCAAGCTGTGTTAGGCAGCTCCCATGCCCGTGCCGCTGGTGCATCTCTAATTTCAGGCTCCAACAATGAAGAACAAGCTATTATTTCGCGCAGCAATCAAGCCATTGGCATGTTATCCAATGCTTGGTTAAACGACAGCGTACGTGGTATTGATGTGTTGGTGAAAGGCCAAGCCATTGGACCAACCCTACAACATGTACGTGATGGCAGTTATCCCATTTCCCGTGGGCTACACATCTTAATCCCCATTCATGCCAGTCAAAATGCTAAAGATTTTGTTCATTTCCTAAGCTCTAAAGCAGGCCAAAACATTGTCCAACAAACTGGGTATCTACCCGTCTTATAAAACCAACCATGCTTAAAATCATCAGATTTGGTTATCTCATCGCCCTCTTCAGCATTGCAGCGTTATTGTGGTTTTTAGTGGTGAACACTTGGCCCTTCTGGGCTGAATTTGGCTTGTCCAGCCTATGGCTGGATGAATGGTTTCCTTATGAATCACTTTATGGCCTATTGCCCGCTTTGGTTGGCAGTGCTTGGGTGATGATGATTGCAATGTTTTTTGCTCTTCCCTGCGGCTTAGCTGCAGCCATTGTAGGCAGTGAACTGTTATCCAAGCCATGGCAATCTACACTTAGATTAAGCGTAGAGATTTTAGCTGGCATACCATCGGTGGTTTATGGGCTGATTGGATTGTGGATTTTACTGCCTTGGTTGCAAAACACTTTTGATCTTATCACTGGGCACAGTCTTTTGGCCGCAGGGCTTTTATTGGCCATGATGATTTTACCTACCATCATGGTGATGTCGCTTGATGCCTTGCGCTTTGTGCCACAAGAACAACGTGAAGCGGCAGCTAGCCTTGGTTTGGATTGGAACACGCGTTTAATCACTGTTTTACTACCCCAAGCATGGCCTGGTATTCGCTCTGGTGTATTGTTGGCACTTGGTCGAGCTTTGGGCGAAACAATGGCAGTGATGCTGGTTGTTGGTTCACTCGATAAAATGCCTTCACCCATCTACAATATCCTTGAACCTGCGCAAACGCTCACCTCACGCATTGGACGTGAAATGGGTGAAGCTGCTTTTGGCTCCATGCATTTTTCTGCCTTGATGGCCAATGGGCTTATTTTAGCCATTATCTCGATGCTGCTAAGTTTCATGGTTTTGCGCCAACGTAAGGCCGCACAAAGATGAAAATACTGCTTTGGTTTCTGGCATTGCCCGCCCTGCTTTTACCTGCTTTTGCTTTGCTTTATATCGTATACCAAGCCTTACCCGCTCTGGATTGGTCTTTGTTTGTAGGCACACAAGATACCAAGCTTCATTTTGGCGCCAACCAAGCCTTATGGCAGCAAATCAGTGGTTCATTATTGATGATGTTACTTGCTTGCGCTTTGGCTAGCCCCATCGCCATGAGTATTGCTTTATTCCATCAGCTTTTAGCAGGCCCACGGCAAAAATTGTTTATCCATGCTTTATTACAAGTTTTACAAGGTATCCCACCCATCGTTTATGGTTTGTGTGGTTTGGTTTTGCTTGTACATTTATTGCACTGGGGCATTTCTTTGGCCGCAGGTGCTGTGATTCTTGCCATCATTATTTTGCCCTTATTAAGCAGCAATACCATACATGCTTTAGAGCGTATCCCTGATGAACAAACAGAATCGGCTCTAGCTTTAGGCTTAACACCTTTTCAACTTTTGATTCGTGTTTGGTTGCCCAATGCATGGTCAAGCATGTTAACTGGATTATTATTGTCTATGGCTCGCGCCTTATCCGAAACAGCACCTATTTTATTCACAGCCACTGTTTTTTCTGGTGTGGTTTGGCCTGATTCCATCTTTTCCCCTGTCACCAGCTTACAAACCCACATATTTTATCTTGCCCAAGAAGGATACAATCAACATGCCATTGATGTGGCTTGGGCATCTGCAGTTGTTTTGCTCGGTTTGGTATTAAGCTTTAGTTTGTGTGCCTTCTTTTTACGTCGCTTTGAGGATCATTGATGAACAATTTACAGAAAAAAACAAGCAAGCCAATGCTTGCCGAAACACAACCACAAATCGCCACACTCGCACTCACCAATCTATCACTAACCTTAACTGACAAAACCATCCTACAACATGTTTCTTTAAGTTTAGCCGCATCAGGCATTACCTGTTTGATTGGCCCTTCTGGTGCGGGCAAAAGCTCATTGTTGCGCTGTCTTAATTTGTTGCAAAAAGCATGGTCTGGTCAGATTGAGATTCAGCAGCAAGATATTCGTCAATGGCCAGCGGGTGAAGATGCCCTACGCCGATTTATCGTTCTTATTGCGCAAAAACCAGCAGTGTTCCCTGTCTCAATCGCTGAAAATGTAATCTTTGGTTTGTCACGCAAACAACGAAAAACCAACCAAGATGTACGCATCAAAACATGTCTTCAACAAGCTGCTTTATGGGATGAAGTTAAATACAGATTAGATGAACCAGCCAAAAATCTATCCGTTGGCCAACAACAGCGTTTATGTTTGGCGCGTGCCCTAGCCCTACAACCCAAAATACTGCTCTTGGATGAACCCACAGCTTCACTCGACCCTAGATCCAAACAGCTCATTGAAGCATCTTTAAAAACATTGGCTTTAACTATGCCTGTATTGTGTGTAACCCATGATTTGGAGCAAGCCCAACGTTTAAGCGAAAAAATCATTTTTATGTGTGATGGAAAAGTGATTGAAACGGCTGATTCGGTCACTTTTTTTCAACAACCGCTAAAGCTGGAAAGTCGTGAGTTTTTGCGTTGGTCAAGCTGTGACTGTGATTAAACACAAGGCTGCAATTGGCCTAATAACTGCTTCAAATCTTCATCCAACGGTGCTTGAACTGCATATGTTTTTTCAACCTGAGGTAGTGTAAAACAAATAGATTCAGCGTGCAGGTAGAGCCTTTTTAAACCCAATGCAAACATATCTTGATTAAAGAGCTCATCACCATATTTGCTGTCCCCTGCAATGGTTTGCCCAATGTGCAATGCATGAACCCTGATTTGATGAGTGCGGCCAGTCATCAATTTTACGCGTGCAAGTGTTGCTTGTTCAAATTTCTCCACGGCTGAAAAGGCAGAAACAGCACGTTTACCTTGTGCATCAACTGATACCACCCATTCACCTGTTTGAAGCTTAGTTTTAAGCAATGGCGCATCAACTCTGCGATGCCCGCCTTGCCACTTGCCTTGAATCAGGGCCAGATAATATTTGTTCACCTGCCTATTTTCTTGTTGTTTTTGGAAAGCACGCAAAGCACTACGCCGCTTGGCAATCACCAAACAACCGGAAGTATCACGATCCAAACGGTGAGCAAGCTCTAAATAAGGCGCATCAGGACGAATAGCACGCAAACTTTCAATCACACCCAAGCTCTTGCCACTACCACCATGTACGGCCAAACCAGAAGGTTTATTGAGTATTAAAAATCTAGAGTCTTCAAAAAGAATAGCTGCCAACAACGCTTGCTGCCCGCTTTGGGTTTCAACATTAAAAACATTTTTCGTCTGCATGGGCGATAACATAACAAAATGAGGTGTTAAAGACTTCAATAAATCCATATGCAGTAAATTTTATGCAGGCTTGGTGAAACCACCTCTCAATAAGGTATAAATATTCCTACATATCAACAACACTAAAGGACAGGGCAATCGCATTAAAACTTAAGCTTTTCCCAAGAGTAGTTTTTCCAAGTAATCATTATCCCATCCTGCTTTTAATCTTCTATTCTTAACGCCGATTTTGGATGATGTATCGGCTTTAATCAGATTTAATGCAATATGCCGAATGACTGCCATATTTGCGGCGCTATTTCCTGCTCTTGCACGGTTTGAATCTTCATCAAAAGCATGATCCAGCACCCAATGCAGATTGTTTTCTATTCCCCAATGTGCACGAACGATGTATCCCAGTCTTTCAGGGTCAGTAGCATCTAAACTACTTATAAAATAACGTGTTTCCTTACTTATATTGCCATTACATTCACGCTGTGCAGTCACAGCCACAATGCTATGAAGACCATGCCAGTGAGGGTGTCGTTCTTTAAGCCATTCAATGTCACTTGAAGCACGGATAGTGCGTTGTTCGATGCGTCCATGTCCGCCATCAACACTTTCAAAACCAACAGGTGGGGAGGTGTTCCGATTCAAAAAAACATTTCACATCATCATGCAAAGTGCCTTGATTTCCTTTAAGGCTCAACATGTAATCTGCTTCGCGTTTGATAATGTTTTCAGCAACCTTGGTTTGACAGCCCATGGCATCCAAAGTGATCACAGAGCCTGCAATATCCAGTTGCAGCAATAGCTTTGGTATTGCAGTGATTTCATTTGATTTATCATCTACACGTTGCTGACCTAGCACCAATTGATTGCTAGATGACCATGCACTGACCATAAAGATTGCTGCTTTGTTAGAACTTTTATCCAAGCTGCGACGCAAGCATTTGCCATCAATGCTGATGATATCGAGCTCACTAATTTGTCGCAAATCATCTACCCAACGGCTAAAACACTGGCAAAACTCATCTGTGTCAATCAATGCAAAGACATTGCCGAATGTATCATGCGAAGGGATGCCATTTTGCAATGAAAGAAGCTTTGTAAACCACTCTTCTTTTGCTTTGCCAAACGTCTCGATGGCAACCCAACTGTCCGCACCGCAAATCGATGCACAAAGCGTAATAAAAAAGATGTCTTTGAGCTCGTGCCGCTTCCGTCTTTCAACGCGTGGGTCTGCAATGGATGAGAAATGTGTGATGATGGATGTAGCTGGAATCGTTAGTGTTTTCATGCAATTAGGCTATCATAATATGATGCGTAATGCACTGTTGTATAAGGTTTATTTAGAAATGATGAAGGAATCATATTGACTAAAAAGTGTCCGCTCTGTATCCCTAATATTAGTCCTGATCTTGTCAAAAAAAACTTTTTCTAAACAATGCCTGTTTATAATTTTAATGCGATTGCCCTGCAGCTGATCATGTTTATTGGACATAAACATTTTTGTAGTCTATATAGATGTTTAGACCCAAAGTCTTATGGTCTGGATTTGAATTAAAAAATATTGTTTTGTCTTTATCGTCAAGCCCTTGATAAAGCGCAATGATTTTATCATAAGGTGTTTGATATTTTAGAGCTTTAAGTTTTCGTTGGTGGTTG
>JAJFLD010000158.1 GCA_021772875.1 Ghiorsea sp.
AGGAGGGATACGTCCTGTTTTTTTGAAATTCATTTCATTATGACAATGGTTACACACCAGCTTACCAGCACTGGTAATTTCACCTGATTTACAAGCCAATGCACCATCAGCTTTATCGGCAAAACCAGACAATGCAACGCCTGTTTTATGCAGCAACTTCGACATCGATGATAAAGCACCAACACCCAAACGCGATGGGTTAAGCCTTTCTTTGGCACCCTTTTTCATTTCTTGGGTGATACGTGAAAAATCATGCTCAAGGAAACCTTTAAGTTTTTGTCCTTGTTCTTCCGTAAATTTACCTGCTGCAGTTAATTGCTTACGTGCTTTTTCCATAGCTTTTTTAGCAAATTCAGATGTTTTTTCTGCACCTGCTTCAAATTCTTCATGAAATTTATCAGCCAAAGCATCATATTGCGCCGCGCCCACATCAAAAATGGCGGCATCATCCATATGCTCAATCACTGCATCACCAAACTCAGATGTTGAAAGTTTTACTGCATCTTTCATCAAACGCTCGAAATCATAAGTCACTGTTCTGGCTTGAATCGCACCATTGGTTCCTTTAATGACCAAATCTGCAGCTTCTGTCCAACCCATATAACGCAGCATCATCTCACCTGATAACACCACAGATGATGGATTCACCATATCTTTGCCTGCATATTTGGGTGCCGTGCCATGGGTAGCTTCAAAAATAGCATGGCCTGAGACGTAATTGATGTTTGCACCTGGTGCAATACCAATGCCGCCCACTTGTGCAGCCAACGCATCTGATAAATAATCACCATTCAAGTTCAATGTTGCAATCACATCAAAATCAGTCGCCCGAGTTAATACCTGCTGCAAGGCAATGTCGGCAATACAATCTTTAATCACAATACCATTGGGCAATTCACACCAAGGCCCACCATCAATTTCAACTGCGCCAAACTCTTTCTTGGCAAGCTCATAACCCCAACGCATAAAGCCACCTTCGGTGAACTTCATGATGTTGCCTTTATGCACTAAGGTTACTGACTTTTCTTTGTTATCAATGGCATATTGAATCGCTGCACGCACCAAACGCTCTGTGCCTTCACGTGATACAGGTTTAACACCAATGCCTGAAGAATCTGGGAAACGAATTTTACTCACGCCCATTTCTTCTTGTAAAAATTTAATCACTTTTTTGACTTCATCTGAGCCAGCTTCCCACTCAATGCCAGCATAAATATCTTCAGAGTTTTCACGGAAAATCACCATATCAACATCTTCTGGTTTTTTCACGGGTGAAGGCACACCTTTAAAATATTTTACAGGGCGCAAACATGTATACAAATCGAGCTTTTGACGAAGTGCCACATTTAAAGAGGTAATACCACCACCAATGGGTGTGGTTAAAGGGCCTTTGATACCGATTAAATATTCACGAAAGGCTTCTAATGTTTCATCTGGCAACCATGCATCGTCTGTTTTACCATACATATTCCAAGATTTTTCGCCTGCAAACACTTCCATCCAAGCTATTTTACGCTCACCTTTATAGGCTTTTTCTACTGCAGCATCGAGCACGCGTTGTGCAGAAGCCCAAATATCAGGGCCAGTACCATCACCTTCGATAAATGTTACAATCGGCTGGTTGGGTACGTTTAATACGCCGTTTTCGCCCATCGTGATTTTGTCACCAGCTTCAGGTATTTGAATTTTATCGAATGCCATGTTTAACCTCGGTTATTAACTTTTAAGTGTTGCGGTTATTGAGTATTATTTTAATTTTGCTGCAAAACGCGCTTGTCGTTTTGCATGTAATGCTTTTTGTTTTGCAAGTTCATATTTTTTCTCATTTAAAGCTTGGCTTGCATCAAGCAATGCTTGCTCTGCACTTTGATAATAGCGGTAAGTTAAGGAACGTTTTGACTTTTCATCCACATAAAGTGGGCGCACGGATTGCACAGCTGCTCTAGCCTCTGCCATAGCTTGCACAGGCGCTTTGGCCGCACAAGAAGTCAAACCCAATGACAAGGAAATGATAAATAAGGTACGTATCATAAACCCTAAGATTCTATGTTTAGACAAATCTGTCAATGAGAAACCTATAAAAACTGCTGTCAACTCGCGTCCATATCCATTTGCGTACGTCGTTTACGCAATCCCAACTCCTTCCATTGCGCATCTGCAACTTCAGATGGTGATTCTGCCATAGGATCTGCTGCTTTTTGTGTTTTTGGAAAAGCAATCACATCACGAATCGATTCTGCACCCACCATCAAACTCAACACCCTATCCAAACCAAACGCGAGGCCACCATGTGGCGGTGCGCCGTATTGCAAAGCTTTAAGCAAGAAACCAAATTTATCATTGGCTTCTTCTTCAGCAATGCCCAAAGCTTTTAATACACGTGCTTGCACTGCTGTGTCATGAATACGAATCGAACCACCACCGATTTCAGTACCATTCCATACCAAATCATAAGCTTGAGAACGCATTTCAAGCGGTGCTGTTTCAAGTTTATCAATATCTTCAGCATATGGTGCAGTAAAGGGATGATGCAAAGCTTGTAAACGTTTGTTTTCAGCATCCCACTCAAACATCGGGAAATCAACAACCCATACAAATTGGTTTAATTTTTCATCAAACAAACCTAAATCTTTGCCCAACTCAACACGCAAATAACCCAAAGCATTGTTGACCACTTCTTTAGTATCGGCACCAAAGAACAACAAATCCCCTGTTTCTGCTTCACAACGCTCTAAGAGAGCTTTAAGCACATCATCAGATAGATTTTTAACAATCGGCGACTGCAAACCATTGGGAATATCATTGACATCATTTACCTTGATGTATGCCAAACCACGCGCACCATAAATAGATACAAACTTGGTATAGTTATCAATTTTCTTTCGGCTTAATTTCTCAGCCCCACCAGGCACACGAATCACTTTCACCAAGCCACCATTATTGGCCGGGCCACTAAAGACTTTGAAATCCACTTCTTTCATCAAATCAGTGACATCAATATGCTCCAAACCAAAACGAATATCTGGGCGATCCAAACCATATTTAGTCATCGCATCAGCATAAGTCATGATAGGGAAAGGACCATTGGGTTTTTCGCCCATGCCTGCTTCAAACATCGCCGTAATCAGCCCTTCAGCCAAAGCCATCACATCATCTTGATTCACAAAAGACATTTCCAAATCAATTTGGGTAAATTCTGGCTGGCGATCAGCACGCAAATCTTCATCACGAAAACAACGCGCCACTTGATAATATCTATCCATACCTGCCACCATCAACAATTGTTTAAACAACTGTGGACTTTGTGGCAAAGCATAAAATGAACCCGGATAAACACGGGATGGCACCAAATAATCACGCGCCCCTTCTGGCGTAGACTTGTTCAAAATAGGTGTTTCAACATCCAAAAAATCTTGTGTGTCCAAAAAGTTGCGTGCGGCATGGGTCACTTTATGGCGCAACATCAAATTGCGTTGCATCATGGGGCGACGCAAATCCAAATAACGGTACTCAAGGCGATGTTGCTCACCTGCATTACACTCATCATCAATCGAAAACGGCGGTGTTTCAGCGCGATTTAAGACATTTAATTGCGAAATTTTGATTTCAATTTCACCCGTAGCGATTTTTTTGTTCACCACAGCTGCATCACGGGCAATCACTTCGCCAAACACTTCAATCACATCTTGCTGACGCATAGAATGTGCAAGCTTGTGCATTTCAGGCGTATCAGGATGTGCCACCACTTGCACCAAACCAAAACGGTCACGTACATCTAAAAAAATTACCCCGCCGTGGTCACGATTGGTTTCAACCCAGCCTGAAAGTTTTACCTGTTGGCCAAGATGTGTACTGCGAAAGTCACCACAATGTGTGCGGATGGTCATAAATATCTCCAAAAAACGACGAGTTACCAAAATGTACGGATTGCGCAGCCTACGTATGCCTCGAATGACTGCAAGCCAACTTTTAAAAATACGACAAAGGCAAGGCTTGTTTCTACTGTGTAAGCCATATCAAAAACAGACGCCAACAAAACAATGTGCTCCAGCTTAACCCCAGCAAACACGCTTTAATTTTGATGCTGTTTTTACTTATCTTATCAGGTTAAGCTTGGCATATGATAACAGCCAAAACATACCAATATGTCACCACACCCGAAGCATTGCTGCAAGCATGCGCTACGCTGCAACAAGCCAAAGTGTTGTGTGTAGACACTGAATTCCATCGTGAAAAAACCTATTTCCCTCAATTCGCTTTGCTGCAAGTAGGCTCTGTTGATGCATGTTTCATCATCGACCCTATACAAATCAAAGATTTAAAGCCGCTTTGGGATATCATTCTAGACCCCAACATACTCAAAGTGTTTCATGCTGGTCGTCAGGATTTGGAAATCATTTTGGAGCATGCAGGTGCCCTGCCACTGCCCATGTTTGACACCCAAATCGCTGCGGCTTTATTGGGTTATGGTCAGCAAGTTGGTTTTGGTAATCTTGTGCAACGTATTGTTAAAAAGGAGCTGGCCAAGGGTGAATCATTCAGTGATTGGTTGCATCGCCCCCTCACCCAACAGCAGCTCACCTATGCCGCAGATGATGTGATTTATCTGATGCCGATTTATCAAGCGCTCAAAGAAGAGCTGCAAGCACGTAAACGCTACACTTGGCTTGATGAAGAACAGGCAATCCTAACCAATCTAGACACCTACAATAATGATAAGAATGAAATGTTTTGGCGCGTCAAAGGTGTGAACAAACTTAAACCCAAACATTTAGCCATTTTACGCGAGCTCACCGCATGGCGCGAAGAAGAAGCACAAAAAAAGGATATGCCTCGCCGCCGTTTAATCTCTGATGAAGCCTTGATTGAGCTTGCCAAACGCGACAAGCTCAACCTTGAAGTGATGGGCAGAATGCGTGGCCTTAATGCGGGCGTGATTCGTCGTTTTGGTCAAACATGGTTGGATTTATGGCAAAAAGGCATGGATTGCAGCGAAGAAGATGCACCAAAAATCACGCCGCGAAAACATAACAGCTCTGGTACAGACATGCGCCTAGAATTATTGGATACTTTATTGCGCCTTAAAGCGGAAGAATCAAATATTTCTTCCACCATCTTAGCCAGCAAAAGCGAATTGGCCACGTTGGCATCTTGGGGCCACAATTGTAAAGCCGCCTTGCCAGATGTGTCATGTTTACATGGCTGGCGCTTTGAGCTTGTTGGCGAAGCATTGTTGCGTTTATTGCGTGGTGAAATTTGTTTGCGCCTAAACCCAGCCACAGGTTTACCCGTGATTGATGAGTACAAGGCAGATGAATCATGAAATTATTTTTCTCTGTTGATGCGCTATCGCTGTTGGGTGACAAAGCATGGCGTTTGCAAGAAGACAAATCTTGGCGCGTTTGTAATTTTGGTGAGCCTTTAACTTCAAATGATGCAAAGCTTACCGAAAAAAAAGAAGTCTCCTCTTGGGTGAATGTTCGCCTTAAAAAAGACAAAGCTTTGGGTTTAAAGGTGAATGGCAAAGCAGGCATGTTTGATTTTCTCATGCGCGGCATCTTTGCCCATGTCATCATCCATCGTTTATCTGCTGCCCCTATCCCCAACAAAGACATCATGATTCAAACCATTGCCCAAGCCGAAGTTGGCACACCTTGGTTATTGTATTTAGACCTTGCAGGCAACTTCCGCATGTTGCACAGCGAACAAACACTCATCATCGCCAACCCAGACATCGCCGTGCGCGGTGAAATCGCATCTTCTGCATCATTCATCGGCAAAGAAGCCATCAAAAACGAAGAAATGATAAACACCCTCTACCACCAATTCATTGCTGGTTGGCTTACCCACCTTGAAACATCACGTTTATCAGTATTTGTGCCTGACACCGAAGACATTCGACCATTAGAAGAATGTATTAAAAATATTCAAGACTGGCAGCATGAATAGAAAACTTAGCTAACAGGCAAACGTATTACACTTTAAATCTCCTGAAATGTTGGTAATTACCTAGAAAATCATGCACCTAATATATATATCTAAGACTCAGTCTTATATACGAACTATTACTAGGCACTAGAAATAACCTTTTATTCCAGCTATGCTAGAATACAAATAAGCATCATTTTACAGTCAATACTTGAGAAAAGGGTTAAATTACATGCGCGAATCAAAACCTAACTTATCTAGTTTTGAAAAGGGAACAGGGGGCATGAATGGCGATTGAAATAGTCATTTTTTCTTTAATTGTTATGGGGTTAGTCTATCTCACTTTTAGAAGGAGAAGGGAAAAGCAGATCACATACATAAAAAACTACAAATTCCCTAAAAAAGCGGGGGTGAAAATTAAAGATGTATATCCACACCTCAATGATAAAGATGTAAGTATCGTTTTTGATGCATTACGAGACTACTTTTACATTTGTAATATTAGCTGTTTAGACCCAAAGTCTTATGGTCTGGATTTGAATTAAAAAATATTGTTTTGTCTTTATCGTCAAGCCCTTGATAAAGCGCAATGATTTTATCATAAGGTGTTTGATATTTTAGAGCTTTAAGTTTTCGTTGGTGGTTG
>JAJFLD010000159.1 GCA_021772875.1 Ghiorsea sp.
TAAAGAACATACCGTCAAACGATACCATTATGAAACACTGGAAAGCTTGAAGCATCACCTCATGAGTTTTTTATTACTTTACAACCACCAACGAAAACTTAAAGCTCTAAAATATCAAACACCTTATGATAAAATCATTGCGCTTTATCAAGGGCTTGACGATAAAGACAAAACAATATTTTTTAATTCAAATCCAGACCATAAGACTTTGGGTCTAAACAATTAGTCTTGTTCTTTTGAGCCGAACTTAACTTTAATAAAGAATGACCAAACGTAGATGCTGGGTTGCCTAGATACCCGCTGACCAAGACTAAACTTACGGCATCATGTTCGCTTACCCATGCATTCAAAACCGTGCAATGCGTCAATGCTGCCTCGGCCATAGGCAAGTTTACATATTGAGAAAGCCAAACATACCTTGCTGGAAATTGACATACGGCATGCCGTTGTGTTTTTGCATCCCACGGTTGCTCAAAAGCTTTTAGTGTAGCTTGCAATTCCATTTCAGAATGCAACCTTCCTTCTTTAGACAAAAAGAATACTGTCGAAGTAATCTTACTCTCACCAGTATTAGCATCCACATGCAAAAGTTTCTGCCACTCAGCATGTTGGCTTAGCTCTCTAATGTTAGCTGCTGTCAGTTCTGTGCTATGGGCAAGGTGTAAGTTGTACAAGCAGGTTAGAAAAAAAATAAATATTTTCGACTTCAACGGCCTAAGTCCTATAAAAAACAACACACGCCCAAAAGGACGTGTGTGTTTATATTTTTAAGTTTTAAATACTATGTTTTATTAAAAACATAAGTTAAACATTTTTTAGCTTTTAACTGCGCATTGAGCCGTTTGTGCATCAAACAATTGAAAAAGACCTTCTGATTTCTCAAATTGAGTTTTAACTGCATAACCAGGAGCTGCAACTTGGGCAGCAAAATCTTCGCGTACATTGCTTATAACATTCGCACCAGCACTTGCGTCACAATCTGCCGCAGCTACCAATGCATCTAAATACTCACCTTCACCTTGTGACAACTCTTGCTCAAGTGGCAAATAAGAATCATGGATTAATGCCGCCATTTTCCCACCAGTGCCTTTACACATTTCTGGTGAGCTTGCATTAGATAAAACAGCAGTTGTACCTAAATCCCAAGTAACATTGGTAATAGCTGCCACAACTGGCGAGTTCTTTGCAATCATCGCGCCAAGTCCACATTGTGTGTAAATTGCACCAAAATCACGTGCGCCTGCTGTTTGAATTGCAGCCATTGCTGCAACCACTGCTAATGCTATCTTAAGCTTCTTTGTCATATCTCTTCCCTCCGAATTTAACTCAAACACAATAATGGTTTGATAAGTTTTTATTTATAACGAAGCAAATCGTCGAATGAAAGTATAGTTAACTATTTTCTAAATCGCAATCGGGGCGCGGATGCCTTCGTGGCATTCGTAGTTTTCTAGAGTGAAATCTTCGTAGGTGAAATCAAAGATATTTTTGATTTCTGGATTGATTTTCATGGTGGGCAAGGGGTAAACCTCACGAGCCAGTTGGGTTTTTACTTGTTCGAAATGATTTGAATAAAGGTGGGCATCGCCAAAGGTATGCACAAAATCGCCTACTTCTAAATCGCATACTTGGGCGACCATCATGGTAAGCAGAGCATACGATGCGATATTGAAGGGGACGCCGAGAAAGATGTCGGCGCTGCGCTGATAAAGCTGGCAAGAGAGCTTGTTATCGGCGACATAGAATTGGAAGAATGCATGGCAAGGGGCTAAAGCCATTTTGCCTAGCTCGACATTGGCTTGGGGTGAAATGGATTCATCGGGCAAATCGGCCACATTCCATGCGGATACAATCAAACGACGAGAGTTTGGCTTGGCTTTGATTTGTTTTATCAATTCATCAATTTGGTCAATGGCTTGCCCACTTGGGGTTGGCCAATTGCGCCATTGGTAACCATACACAGGGCCAAGCTCACCATCTTTTGCCCATTCATCCCATATTTTCACACCGTTTTCTTTGAGGTAAACCGTGCTTGTTTCACCTTTGAGAAACCATAATAATTCATGGATAATAGATTTGAGATGCACCTTTTTGGTGGTCACCAAAGGAAAACCTTCTGCAAGGTCAAAACGCATTTGATGGCCAAAAATAGATTTTGTGCCTGTGCCTGTTCTGTCCCCTTTCATCGTGCCATTTTTGTAGACATCCGACATTAAATTCAAATATTGTTGCATAATCCCCTCGTCAGCCGATAAAATCGCAGCTATGATTGCCCACTTTCCACGCAGGGTAAACCTTTTTACCCTCACTTCAGGAGTAGCATCATGCCTTTTCCCTTGTTTTTATTAACCTTAGCTGCTTTCTTGGCTCCGCAATGGGCAATAGCTGAGCCAGCCTCTGCAACGGATAAAGTTGTAGAAACATTTATGGCGCTAGACTTGGATGAATCAGCAACCGTTTCTTATGAAGAATATGAAATCATGGTAAAAGAACGCTTAGATGAACGGTTTAAAGCAATGGACAAAAATGGCGATGGGCAAGTAAGCCCAGAAGAATACCGCGAATTTTGGACCACCCAAAAAGCTGAATATTATCGCCCACGCCGCTAAATCAGAACGACATCAAGGAATATCTACATGACTGTTAAAACCCGCTTTGCTCCATCGCCAACTGGCATGTTACACATTGGTGGTGCTCGCACTGCCCTCTTCTCATGGCTTTATGCGCGTCATTTTGGCGGCGAATTTGTGCTGCGTATTGAAGATACCGACAAAGAACGCTCTACAGATGAAGCCACCCAAGTGATTCTTGATGGTTTAAGCTGGCTTGGTCTTGATTGGGATGGTGAGCCTATTTACCAAGGGGCACGTCAAGATCTGCATATTGCCGCTGTTAAAAAAATGTTGACCCATGGCAAAGCTTATAAATGTTATTGTAGTGCAGAAGAGCTTGAAAACATGCGTGAGAAACAACGCATAGCTGGCAAAAACACCATGTATGATGGCACTTGCCGCCACCTCGACCCCAACGATACCTCAACAAAAGATGTGCCTTATGTAGTGCGTTTTTGTTCGCCTGAAGAAGGAGAGACTTGGGTTAAAGACATGGTCTTGGGCGATGTATGTTTCCCCAATGAAGAGATTGATGATTTAATTATTCTACGCAGTGATGGTAGCCCAACTTATAATCTTGCCGTGGTGGTTGATGATGCAGATATGGGCATTACACATGTCGTGCGGGGCTCAGATCATTTGAACAATACCCCACGCCAAATCCAACTCTATCAAGCATTAGATTTGGATGTGCCACAGTTTGCCCATATCCCATTGATTCATGGTGCCGACGGGGCAAAGATGTCTAAACGACACGGCTCTGTAGCCATCACTGAATACCGTGAGAAAGGTTATCTACCACATGCCATGAACAACTACCTTGCCCGCTTAGGTTGGTCGCATGGTGATGATGAAGTTTTTTCACGCCAGCAATTGATTGAATTCTTCAACTTGGACAATGTTGGTAAAGGTGCCGCACGTTTTGACCAAGACAAACTAGATTGGCTTAATGCCCACTGGATTAAATCCAGTGATGCCAAAGATTTGGTTGCTGAAGTGAGCTATTTCCTAGCCCTTGATACATCACAAGGCCCCGCTTTGGTGGATGTGATCCCGACACTGCAAGAGCGCTCAAAAAATCTCATTGAATTGGCCGATGGAGCACGTTTCTTTTATGTTGCCCCAAGTGAGTATCAAGAAAAGGCAGTCAAAAAGAATTTCAAGGAAGATACTTGGGGTTTGCTGGATGCCTTTATCGCCAAAGCAGAGGCTGAAGTTTGGTCTGGCCAGGCGGCTCACCAATGGATTGAAGATATCTGCACTGCATCAGGTGTTAATATGGGCAAATTGGCGCAGCCTATCCGTATTCTGATTGCCGGTGTGCCTGTGTCTCCACCCATTGACATCACACTTGCATTGCTTGGTAAAGAGGAAACATTAACTCGCCTTCAAGCTGGTATCAAAACCCTTAAAAGTTAATCACTTTCACACGCCATAATTCTTTATTCACCCTAGGGTCTGCTGCGATTTCTTGTATACTGGCATTCATCAATGCGCCGTATGCTGGTTTGGGCAAGGTCACCAAATGATGGCCGCCTTCAAGTTTAAAGTGTATGGCTAATAAATCTGCTATATAGACTGCTAAAACTTCTTTGCGAATATGCTCTGGAATAACATCTGGTTCAGCAAATGCTGGATGATGATGAAAGGAAATGCCCTCTTGGATGGCGGCGGGCAAATGCCAATGTTTGGCTAACAACAAACCCGCTTCGACATGGCTAATGCCAAATATTTCTCGCTCAAAATGCAAATAACCCAACTCAAGATCAGCCTTGATTTGCTGGCGTTTTTTCAAAGATACATTGATGCCAATGCGCCCTAAATCATGCAATAGGCCAAGTGTACTGGCGAATCCCATATTGCAGCCTGGAATATATGTTGCACATATGTTTGCCAAAGCTGAAGTGGCAATCGCATGTTTCCACAATACCTTGCTTTGGTATGGTGTTTTACCTGTCGAAGCCAAACCACCAATACAATATTTAGTTACAATACCTTGCACAGCATTATAACCCAACAAAACAATCGCCTGTCCCAAGTCATTAATATCTTTAAGTGCCAAGGCATTGGCATGGCGTAAAACTTGCACTGCCAAAGTCGGCTCATTTTTAATCAGCTGTGCGATTTTCCTGGCAGGCTCCCCCCCTTCAATAGCACGCAACAATTCAGGCCAAACCAGAGGCAAGGCAGGTATTTTATCTAAATGTTCTTGGTATTGCTTTTTCACCTCTCCATCTGCTGGTTCAGCGGGTTGGGTTACCGCCAACACCGCACCACTTTGTTTAAAATCAAATTCTAAATAATCGTTTTCAAATGCTGCCGCTTTGGATGCCTTTGTTTTTGAAATGGCCGATTTTTTCTTTTTTTTACGCTGAGCAAGAGGCTGTTTCTTTGATTGTGCGAAGAAAACCCAAGCAATGAGAACCACTAAAATTGCAATGCCAACAAACACCATAGACTACTCCTGTATGATTCTCACCTATGCCATACCCCAAGCAAAGGAAGTGCCACAAAAGATGAAGCTGGATAAATAGGCTAGCACACGTGTATATTTCGCATTGTACGTATTTATGGGAACAACTTTGCCTTATAACAACCTTGAAAACTGGGATTTCAGTATCCCAAAGAAAAAGTTTTCCGTTGCCTTGCTTGCATCTATTGCTGTGCATTTACTTTTGGCATGGTTGATTGTTTTCAATGCTCACTTAATCCCACTGACTGAAAAAAAACCACCACATATTATGGACGTCACCATATTAGACGAGTCGCAAAGCACCAAACAAAATAAAAACAACGATGCCAAAGTGATTGCCAATAGAGATAACACAGGCAATCAGCGTGATGCAGGTGATCAATCCAATCGCGCAGCACGTGCGCCAACCATCAATCAACAGCAATCCGAACAAAACAAACCCTTACCCGTCGCACCACCACAGCCAAGAACGCCCCCCATTCCTAGCCCACAAAACAAAGCGAGTGCTCGAATTTTAAGCCGCGAAGACGAAAACAGCCCCACCTTATTGCCACCGAAACAAAAGTTTCGTGATGAAAAGAAACC
>JAJFLD010000160.1 GCA_021772875.1 Ghiorsea sp.
TTTTGTACGTTGCATGCATAACAAACAATGACATGCCACATGGATGTGGCATGGAAAAGGGAGAGAGATGACTGAGTTTCAAATGAAAGAGAAGCAGTTGCATGAATCAGATGAATGTAAATTTATCTCAAGTGTATCAGACAAGGAAGTTAAAAAACTACTCTCAAAAGCCGCTGTTCACACCAAGAAAAAAGATTGGGTTAAAACGGCTGTGATTTATGCTGCATTGGCGACCAAGTTTGACAGCAATGCCAATTATGCCTTGGCCGCGGCGAGGCAATACCGTATGGCAAGTTGCATTGATGATAGTGCGCGTTGGTTTTTGAAGTCAGCGGAGATCTTTGCTAAACAAATGCATGCAACCAAAGCAATTTCAGCATTGCGTGTTTTTGAACAACTCAAACCTGATGTAGGGATAGAACATACACAGCATATCTATGATTTGTGTAAGGAAAGTTTAGGCGCAGAAGTCTCTTATCTTAATATTATGCCTGATAAAAAAAATCAACAACCTGACTCCTCCAGTTTTCGCGATACGGATTTATTTTCAGCATTTGATGAGGCTGATTTTGACGTGTTATTTAAAAGCCTGAAGCATAGAAAACTCAAAGATAAACAAGTGCTTGCCCGCATGGGTGAGGAAGCAACTTGTTTGTATATCGTTGTCAGTGGAAACCTGTCGGCTTTTATCACCTCCAATAACAAACGTAAGGCTTTAGGTGAGGTTCAAGGTCATCACATTTGCGGGCTTATCCCTTATTTTACAGGCGGTGGTAGAGCCGCAGATTTTGTTGCCAATGGCGAAGCTGAAGTTTTAGAGTTGTCTTATCATCAGCTCAATCTTTTTAAAGCAAGGCTACCTGCATTTTCAGAGCAAATTGAAACGATATATGAGGAACATCTGCTGATTCGACAATTGGCTATTTCGGAAGTTTTTGAGTCGGAAAGTTTGGCGACACGGCGCTGGGTTGCAGCAAGGATGAAGCCTGTGTATTTGGACAAAGGGGGAACACTGTTTAAAGAGGGGCAGATTTCGCAAGGTTTGTTTTTGGTGCGTTTTGGTGAGCTTAAAGTGTCGTTGTCGGTGAAAGAAAATGAGCATTTCACGAAAAACATTGTTTCAGGGGGGGTTGCTGGTGAAACGTCAATAGTTACCAATAATAAACGTACAGCCACAGTTCGTGCCCTCAATGATTGTGTGTTGATGGAGCTCTCTGCTGAAGATTACAATGTAATTTACAAGCAAAGTGAGTCGCTGCGGAAAACGTTGCAAAGGATTAGGCAAGCGCAGGCCGCGGAAGTTATTGGTATTATCAAAACAGCGCGGGTTATCAAAGGTGATCAATTAAATGTACGTTTGTTTGAAGATGTCTGGCAAGAACATGTGGAGTTTTTGAAATCATAGAGTATTGCGATACCTTTTACTGTTTTGGCGTGTGTCTTTAGGTGTTATTTTTCGTTGGTGATGGTCACAAAAGCGGAGGGTTTTAAGCTTGGAATAAACGTGATTGAATCAAGAAAGAAGCGTTTGACGTTGACATTAAAGTGATTGTGAGTAGAAACCGCCGCCAATTCGCACACGCTTCTTCCATTGTGCCTTGCAAATGCAGGGATTGGAAGCGTGGAGGAAATAATAACAATCGGAGCACCATTAAAATGGCTCAATTTACTATGAAACAACTGCTTGAAGCAGGGGTACATTTCGGACACCAAACACGTCGTTGGAATCCAAAAATGGCACCATATATCTTTGGTTCGCGTAATGGTATTCACATTATCGACCTTCAAAAAACATTACGTATGGCCAATGAAAGCTATGACTTTATGCGCGAGCTTGCCACTGCTGGCGGCCGTGTATTGTTCGTTGGTACCAAGCGCCAAGCTACTGAAGCTGTTAAAGATGAAGCACTACGCGCAGGTCAATATTATGTGAATCACCGCTGGTTGGGTGGCATGTTGACCAATTTCCAAACTGTTCAACAATCAGTGCGTAAAATGAAAGATCTTCAACGTAAAAAAGAAGAAGGAACATTTGAACTTATCACCAAAAAAGAAGCACTAAAGTTACAAGGTGAATTGGATAAGCTTGAGCGCACTTTGGGTGGTGTTCAAGAGATGACACGTTTGCCAGATTGCTTGTTTGTAGTGGATGTGCAAAAAGAAGAATTGGCAGTGAAAGAAGCACAGAAATTAGGTATTCCAGTTGTTGCAATTGTGGATTCTAACTGTAATCCAACAGGCATTGATTATGTTGTACCAGGTAATGATGATGCGATTCGCGCTGTACGTTTGTTTTGCAGCAAAATAGCTGATGCTATCATGGAAGGTACTGAATCATTCATCTTGGAAAATGCTGAAGATGGTGCTGATATTATTGAAGAAATGATGCAGCAAGCCGAAACCACAGAAACTGTAGCAGCTGTGGCTGTTGAAGAACCAGCAGCTGTGGTTGAAGAAGTCGCTGCCGCGGAAAAGTAAAAGGCGAGTAGAAAACTCACTTTTCAAATTTATAATAATACTTATATAGTGAAATGGGTGCCTTGTGTGGCACCCAAACTTGGATGGAGATAGAGATGGCAATTACAGCTGCAGATGTGAAAAAACTACGTGAAGCAACAGGCGCAGGCATGATGGACTGCAAAAAAGCACTCACGGAAGTTGGCGGAGATTTTGATGCAGGCGTAGATTATTTGCGCAAGAAAGGTTTAGGCGCTGCTTCTAAAAAAGCTGGTCGTGTAGCTGCTGAAGGTATTGTTGCAACAACTTCTCGAGGTAATGTTGCTGTTGTATTGGAAGTCAATGCGGAAACAGATTTTGTGAGTAAAAATGTTCAATTCGTAAATTTTGTAAACAAACTTGCTGATTTTATTCTTGATAAGCGTCCAGCTGATGTAACTGCTTTGTCAGCTATGATTTTTGAAGGTGAATTAACTGTTGAGCAAACATTGTCACAATTGATTGCAACCATCGGTGAGAACATGAGCATTCGTCGCTTTGAGATATTAGAGACCAATGGTGTGGTGGCTGCATATATTCATGGCGTAGGTAAAATTGGTGTGTTGGTAGCAGTAGAAGGCGTTGCCGATGATGCATTGCAAGATGTTGCACGTGGTGTTGCTATGCACGTAGCAGCTGTGAATCCTATGTTTGTCTCTCGTGATGAAGTGACTGCTGATATTGCTGAACGTGAACGTAAAATATTGGTTGAACGTGCTTTGGCAAGTGGTAAACCTGAAGCCATCGTTGATAAGATAGTTGCAGGCCAAATGAGCAAATTCTATTCTGAGAACTGTTTGTTGGATCAAGGCTTTGTTTTGGACGCCGATAAGACGGTTGCTAAAGCTGTAACGGAAGTTCAAGCTGCTGCCAAAGTTGTAGCGGTTGCCCGTTTTGCTTTGGGTGAAGGCATTGAGAAAAAAGTAGAAGACTTCGCAGCAGAGGTTGCAGCTCAAGTCAACGGCTAATCGAAAAAAAAAGCAGGTCTTTTTAAACACACTTATTTGACGAGGTAGCTATGACATCAAACACCAAGGAAGCTTCACCAGAACAAGCTTGTTTTTATAAACGGGTATTGCTGAAGTTATCAGGCGAAGTGTTGATGGGTGATGGCGGTTATGGTATCGAGCAAGACACCATTAATCGCTTAGCTACTGAGTTGATTGGTGTGCGTCAAAGTGGTGTAGATTTAGCCATTGTTATTGGTGGCGGTAATATCTTTCGCGGCAATATGGGCACAGCATCAGGCATGGATAGGGCAAGTGCTGATTACATGGGCATGATGGCAACGATTATGAATGCTATTGCGCTACAGGATGCCCTTGAGCGCCAAGGGGCTAATGCACGTGTGATTTCTGCCTTGCATGTTAAGGAAGTTGCAGAGCCTTATATTCGTCGCCGTGCTGTGCGCCACTTGGAAAAGGGTCGTATTCTTATTTTTGCCGCAGGCACAGGCAATCCTTATTTCACCACAGATACCGCAGCAAGTCTAAGGGCTATGGAAATCGGTGCTGATGTTGTGCTCAAAGGTACAAAAGTGGATGGCGTTTACACCGCTGATCCCGTTAAAGATCCATCAGCAATACGTTATAGTACTTTAACATTTACCGAAGCTTTAACCAAACAATTGGGTGTCATGGATGCCACAGCAATGTCGCTTTGTCGTGATAATCAAATGCCTATCGTGGTGTTTGATGTTACCAAATCAGGGCAAATGTTGCGTGCGGTGATGGGTGAATCTGTTGGTACAGTAGTCCGGGAGGATTGATATGTTTAAACAACTTGAAGAACGCATGAACAAAACAATTGAAGCATTAAAATCTGAAATGGCAACGGTTCGTACAGGTCGTGCAAATGCGGCTTTGTTGGATCAAATACGTGTCCCATATTATGGCTCTGATGTGCCTGTGAGCCAAGTTGGCAATATATCTGTGCCTGAGCCACGCATGTTGTTGATTACGCCTTGGGAAAAATCAATTTTAAAAGATTTGGAAAAAGCATTGTTATCGTCTGATATTGGTATTACCCCATCCAGTGATGGCGAAGTGATTCGTTTAATATTACCTGAGCTCACAGAAGAGCGTCGCAAAGAATTTGTAAAACAAGTCAAAGGCATGAGTGAAAAATCGAAGGTTTCTATTCGTAATTTACGCCGTGATGCCAATGATGAAATTAAAAAGAAAATCAAAGATGATGCTTTGCCTGAAGATGAAGCCAAACGTTTGCAAGATGAAATTCAAAAAATAACAGACCGCTTCATTGTAGAAGTTGATAAAACTGTTGAGAAAAAAGAACAGGACATTTTAACGGTTTAATGTCTTCCTCTGAAGACCAGTTGAATCAGCATGTGCCTCAGCATGTTGCCATTATCATGGATGGGAATGGGCGTTGGGCAAAAGCTCAGGGTTTGTCGCGTCTTGAAGGTCACAAGCAAGGTGCAAAGCGCCTGCGAGATGTGATTCAGTGGGCATTAGATGCGGGTATCAAACAAGTCTCTTTGTATGGCTTCTCAACTGAAAACTGGAAGCGCCCAAAACTCGAAGTTGCTGGTTTGATGACGCTGCTGGCAACGATTTTACCCTTAGAGATTTCTCGCATGCAAGATAAGGATGTTCGGTTTCTTACCTTGGGCGACACATCCAAGTTTCCTTGGTTGGCAAGGAAAGCCTTAGAAAAAGCTAAGAATGCGACAGCTAAAAATACAACCATGGATTTAATTTTGTGCCTCAATTATGGCGGGCAACAAGAAATTGTAGATGGTGTTCGGCGTTTTTGTTTATCTTGGGATGAAGCTGAAGATAAGGCCAAAACATTAGCTGAGCTTAGCCCTGAGATATTATACTCATTTATGCAGCGTGATGGTGTGTTGCCTGTAGATTTGTTGATTCGCACAGGTGGTGAGAAACGTATTTCTAACTTCCACCTTTGGGATGCAGCGTATGCGGAATTGTATTTTTCAGACACCAATTGGCCTGCCTATAGCCGCGACGACTTAACGCAAGCCTTAGATGATTATGCCAGCCGAGAAAGGCGTTTTGGCAAAACCAGTGAACAAGTTCAGATTGAAGAAAAAGTTATACCGGAAGAGAAAAGCGCATGAATGAATTAAGTAAACGTATCATTACTGCGCTGATTCTTGCTTCAGGTGCTGTGTATTGGATGTTTTACACCCAAGGTATGCTGTTTAATTTTCTCACATTAGCGATTGGTTTTGTTGCGGTGATTGAATTGTTTGCGATGGTGCGTTTGCCTGTAGCTGTGTTGTATATTGTCACTTTAGCCATCCCCAGTATTTTTTGGGTTTGGAGTGAAGCGACCATTCCCGTTTTGTTTCCATTGCTGGTGCCGATTGTATTTTGGATGATGATTTATGTCATAACCATGCGTTTAACCAGCACTGCAGAAGCGTTTTCGCGGTTTGCGTATGCCCAATGGATGACTGTATTGTTGATGTTGTTTTGTTATTCGCTCATCACTGTTCACCGAGTTGAAGGTGGGGTGTTGTTTTTAGCGGGCGCATTTTTAGGTGTTTGGGCATCAGATATTGGAGCTTATTTTGTGGGCAGAAAGATGGGTAAATCAAAACTTTGCCCTGCTATCAGCCCGGGTAAAAGCATAGAAGGATTCTTGGGTGGATTGATTTTAGGCACATCCATAGCAGCTGTGTTTTGGATTCAAACGTTAGCCATGAGCATGATGATGGCCATAAGCTTAGCTTTGCTATTGGTGATGATTTCAGTGGCTGGAGATTTGGGTGAATCTGCTCTGAAACGTGCTGTTGGTGTGAAGGATAGTGGTAAAATACTACCAGGTCATGGTGGTATTTTGGATCGTATGGATGCTTTGTTGCCCTCAGTGCCCGTCGTAGCGATGTTGTGGCTGCTCTTACAATGAATAAACCGATGAAACTTACCATACTTGGCGCAACAGGTTCTATTGGCATGAGTACAATTGATGTGATGTTACGCCATCCTGATAAATTTACTGCTTATGCTTTGGTTGGGCATAAAAACGCAACACGAATGGCAGAGTTAGCTGCTAAAGTTCACCCTGAGTTGGTGGTGATGACGGACGAAGATGCCTATGCCGCGCTCAAAGGCAAGTTGCCCCAAGATGTTAAGCTTGCGTTTGGCATGGATGCAGCTGAAGCGGCATCAGCCCATGATGATGTGGATATGGTGATGGCGGCCATGGTGGGTTCAGCAGGGCTTCCAGCTACACTCGCCGCTGTTCGTGCTGGGAAAAGAGTTGGGCTAGCCAACAAAGAATGTTTGGTGACGGCAGGGCGCATTTTTATGCAGGCAGCCAAAACCTATGGTGCAGAAATTGTGCCCGTTGATTCTGAACATGCTGCCGTGCATCAGGCCTTGGCAGGACATGATAGAGATTCAGTTACGCGAATTATTTTAACTGCATCAGGTGGTCCATTTCGGCAACGAGACCCCAAAACACTTAGAGATGTCACCCCTGCAGAAGCTATTGCCCATCCCAATTGGAGTATGGGTGCAAAAATCAGCATTGATTCAGCTACCATGATGAACAAAGCTTTAGAGTTGATTGAAGCACGCTGGTTGTTTGATGCCAAAGCAGAGCAGCTATCAGCGATTATTCATCCACAAAGCATTGTGCATGCTATGGTTGAGTATAGAGATGGTTCTGTGTTGGCACAGCTTGCTATGCCTGATATGCGTTCCCCTATTGTGTATGCTATGCAAGCTGAGCCACGCTTGGAAAGTGGTATCCCTTGGTTGGAGCTTGCCCAAACTCAGCCACTAGAGTTTCAAGCTATAGATGATGAACGTTTCCCTGCGATGGTGCTGGTTAAAGCAGTTTTGGCAGGAGAAGATAGTTTGGCCATTGCTTTTAATGCGGCAAATGAAGTGGCCAACCAAGCTTTTCAAGATGGGAAAATCGGATTTATGGATATTGTCGCTACAGTTGAGTCTGTGATGGCAAAAACCAATAATTTATACGTCAAATCATTAGAAGAAGTATGGAGTTTTGATGCAGAAGCACGCCAACTGGCTAAGGACTTGATTCGTATATGCTAGAAACTATCCACACCACATTATATTTTATTGCAGCTATCGTTTTACTCATTGGGTTTCATGAATATGGGCACTTTGTTGTGGCCAGAAAATTAGGTATCAAAGTTGAAAAGTTTTCGATTGGTTTTGGCCCTGCGCTATTTTCTTGGCGCAGTAGAGATGGGGAAGTTGAGTATGTCCTTGCTGCCATACCTTTGGGTGGTTATGTCAAAATGTTGGGGGAAAATCCCAGTGAGCAGGATGAAAATGATGAACAAGTATCCATGCTTTCTGAAGCTGATCAAAAGCGCGCTTTTAATTTGCAGCCAGTGTGGAAACGTGCAGCGGTAGCTTTTGCAGGGCCAGGGTTTAATTTTATCTTTGCCATTGTTGCATTCATGCTTGCAGGTTGGATGGGTCATGAAGTCTTGCCTGCAACCATTGGTTCGGTTGCACCCAATTCCGTAGCAGAGCAACAAGGGTTACGACTGGGTGACAACATTGTATCCTTGGATGATAAACAGCTTGGCTCTTGGCAAGCTTTTGAAGAAGCACTCAAGCTAAATGTGGGCAAACAAGTGGTTTTGGGTATCAGCAGAGAGCAAAAACTTTTAGAAATCCCAGTTGTCTTAAACACCCCAGAAAAGGATGTGTTTTTGATTGATGTTGCACATGATGTGCTGGGTGTCGGTTTAGGCATAGATGTTTTGATTAATGCTGTTATGCCAGATTCACCAGCTGAACGTGGTTTGCTCAAAGCTGGTGATCAGGTATTGGCAGTGAATGGTACACCGGTAAAAAGTATACATTCTTTGATTGAGATGATTGGTAGTCAGGCAGGTGAGGCCATTCGGTTTCAAATTCAGCGCGGCCAATCGCAGTTGCAGCTTCAAGTTGTGCCGCAAGGCAATGAATCTGGACGTGGTTTGATAGGCGTACAACTATCGGCAAAACCTTGGGCAGAGCCTGTATGGCAGCATAAGGGTTTGAGCGAAGGTATTATATATGGTTTCACGCGTACATGGGACGTGACGTTGATGACGGGAGAAATGTTCAAACGTATGCTGAGTGCATCCATATCGGCGGATAATTTGGGTGGCCCCATTGCTATTGCACAAATGGCAGGTAATACAGCCGAGCGCGGTTTGGTTTATTTTATTATGTTTTTGGCATTCTTTTCGGTGAATTTGGCTGTGCTTAACCTTTTGCCCATACCCGTGCTTGATGGTGGCATGTTGATGTTTTTAGCGCTTGAGCAAGTGCGTGGTAAACCGTTGTCAACGCAAGCGCAAATGCGCTTTCAAATGGTGGGTATGTTGCTGATTATGTCGTTGATGGTATTTGCTTTTTACAACGATATTATGCGACTATTTAAAGGGTGATTATGATATCTCGTTGTTTAAAAGCTTCATTATTATGGCTATTGTTATGGTGTTCTTTAACTCCAGCCTTCGCAGAGGATCGCATAACAGAAGACAAAATTGCTGAAATAACGGTTGAGGGCAACCGCTACATTGAGACCGCGGCTATTCTGGCTAAAGTTAGAAGTAAAGTTGGCGAAGATATTAGCCGTAAAACAATAAGTCGCGATGTGCGCCATCTTTTTGCCACAGGATACTTCTCAGATGTTTATACTGAAGGCGAGCAAACAGAGAATGGCATAAGGCTTATTTTTGTAGTGGTTGAGAATCCTGTGATTGCAAACGTTACATTTGAAGGTAACGATGCGATTTCAAATAAAAAAATAAGGGCCTTGCTTAAGATGAAACCAGGCCTTGTTTTAAGCCCTCGGGTTGAACGCGAAGATAAAAATAGTATACGCAAAAAATATTTGGATAAAGGTTATTATCAAAGTGAAGTTGTTATTCAAACGAAAACACTTGAAGATGGTCGTATGGATGTTGTCATCAAAATAACTGAAGGTGCAGTCACCCGAGCCAAGGAAATTCGTTTTATTGGTAATGAACATTTTACCAATGAAGAGCTTACCGAGACACTTGCTTCACGGGCCGAAGGTTTAGGCAGTTGGTTTACGGATAGTGATGTATTTAATCGCAGACGCTTTGAAGCTGATGCGCAGATGTTACAACAATTTTATCTCGAACATGGTTACATGGATGCACGTGTTGAGTCGACGCGCTTGATGTTAACGCCAAATATGGATGGCTTTTATCTCGCTTTGAGTATTTTTGAAGGTCAGCCTTTTTCGATCAGCGGTATAGAGTTGCAAGGTGATATTATCCCTTCGCGCGAAAAACTGATGGAAAAAGTCACTTTGGAAGTGGGAGACTTGTACGCTATCTCTAAATTACGTTCAAGCATTGAAGGTATGTCAGAGTTGGTGGGTGATGAAGGTTTTGCTTTTGTTAATGTGACGCCATCTTTTCGACGTGATATTGAAAAAAATACAGTAGCTGTGGTGTTTGATATTGAAAAAGGTTCGGAAGTTTATGTGCGCCGTATAGAAATTACAGGGCATGCAAAAACCCAAGATCATGTTGTACGCAGGGAATTGCGCCAACATGAAGGTGAACGTTACAGTGCAGGGCATGTTCGCCGCAGTAAAGAAAGGTTAAGACGTTTGAGTTTTATGAAAGATGTGCGTTTGTCTAAAACGCAAACAGAAACAGCGAATCTGGTTGACCTTAATCTTGATGTGGAAGAAGGAAAAAGTGGCTCTTTTTCAGCGGGTATCACCTATTCACAAACCTATGGTACAGGGCTCACGGGTAAGATTTCAGAAAAGAATCTTTTTGGTGGCGGTTATACTGCCGATGTCAGTGCTGATGTGGGCGGGGCTGTAAATAACTATTCTGTAGGTTTGGTTAACCCTTATTTTATACGTGAAGATGTGAGTGCTTCTGCCAGTTTATTTCGTAGCCAAACAGATCCGCAATCTTTTGTTGCGTATAAACAAGATTCTCAAGGTGGAGCTGTTGGTTTGGGTTTCGCACTGAGTGAATATGCACGTTATTCTGTCAATTACCGTGTAACCAACACGACATTAGAATTAGCGCCAAATACCCAACCTGCGGATGTGTCGCTTTCTATCAAATCACAGATAGGGGCATTTGCTACGGGAGAATTTACACAATCGCTAAGTTATGACACGAGAAATCGTGTCTTATATCCATCGCAAGGTGGTATACAGTCTGTTTCTTTGGGTTATGCAGGTTTAACAGGTGATCAAAAGTTTTATGAGCTGGATATTTCTAGCAGCAATTATATGGAGTTATCGGATGTTTGGACATTAAGAGCTGCTTGGAGTGCTGCTGCTATTCAAGGTTATGGTGGTGCAGATGT
>JAJFLD010000017.1 GCA_021772875.1 Ghiorsea sp.
ACCTGCTGCATCACCCACGAGCATGATGCGTTGTTTCATATAAGGTGGTTTTCTTGGTTTGATAGGGATAATAAAACCTTTGCGATTGCGCTCAGTATAACCTTCTGCAAGACCAACCATTTCTTTATATGTGTCAAAAAGCTTTTGGAGTTGGCCGCCTTTTTTGCTGAAGTTGGCAATGCCAACAGAGACATGGTCGTGTTTGGGGAACACCCAGCCATAACCAGATGGAATCACATCAAAATCGAAGCGCGCCACACCCTTAAACTCGGCCAACTGTTCTGGCGTGAGCATAATTTCTGATTCAATGGCGGGAATGAGTATGCGATCATCTTGCCATAGCGTATTGGCAAGGCGTGCGTTGGCACCTTCTGCCAAAATAAGATAAGAAGCTGAGTAGGTTTGAGATGATGTGGCGACTTCCACATGATTTGAATGGGGTTTGATTTGTTTGATTTCTGTTTGATCAAAAACTTTTGCCCCATCTTTCATGGCATATTTGATAAGGGAATAATCAAAATCAGGCCTGTTGACCATGGTGACGATGTTGTCGCTATCGGCATGAAAAGATGTGTCGGGGTTGTGCAGTTGCAGCGCTAATGAATCACACTGGCTCTCGATAGGGAAATCCAAATCTTTGGGAAGCAATTGCACTGCTCGTTTGACAAGGCCACCTGCACACACTTTTCGCCGAGGCAGCGGTTCTTTTTCAAAGATAGCTACGCTCAACCCCGCTTTTGCGCTGGCAATGGCAGCCATGCCTCCTGAAGGCCCTGAGCCGATAATGATGACGTCAAAATCCACGATGTAATCCCCTGTCGGCATGCCATGAAATGGTGTTTATGGGTAATATTTTAGTTGCAGTACAAGGTAATACAAGTGAGAAGTGTGAGATAAGGGAAGTATACGGGATGTAGAGAATACTTTGTAGGGGTTAAAAGCATGGTGGATGCTGGCAATTGACTTGCAACCATGCGCAACTTAACATTATCTCCCCGCTGGTTTGGCGCTGGCATTTGACGTGTGTGAAGAGACGACATGCCATGGTGGGCATCGCTTAAGATGAGAGGGTTTGCCGTTATCAAACAAAGTATAGAAAGCCTGCCGCAATCCGTATGCGCATTGTGTGGAAGTGGGGGAGCGTTGGTGCAAGCTGGCATCAGTGATCCCGATAGAAATCTTGATGGTACTTGGAGTTTTCAGCGGTGCGCCAATGCTGATTGTGGTGTGTTTTGGTTGGATCCTGCCCCGCCACCGCATGAATTGTGGAAAGCTTATACCACCTACCATCCCCATACACGAAAAATTTCAGGGCGCTTTGGCAAAACAATGTTGAGCCTTGTGCATAGATTTATCAAGTTAGGGCTATTGCCTGTCTGGTTCTTGAACGGCTTAAAAAAGGAAGCGACTTATCTGCGTTTTATGACCTTAGCCGATGAGCCTGTAGGCAAATTACTCGATGTTGGCTGTGGCGGTGGTCGTTTTCTTAAACGTATGCAAAGGCGCGGCTGGCAAGTTGAAGGCACAGACTTTGTTGAAGAAGCAGTGAAGGAGGTGACTTCACGCTATGGCATCAAAACTTATGCAGGAGATTTGCCAGACTGTGCTATTGAAGAGAATAGTTTTGATGTGATTACCATGAGTCAGGTGATTGAGCATTTGTATGACCCTAAAGCGACCTTGCAGGCTTGTTGGCGCTTATTAAAACCAGGCGGGTTGTTGGTGATGACTACACCTAATGTGAAGAGTATTGCAGCTTCTGAATTTGGTGCGAGTTGGCGCGGCTGGGAAGCGCCACGTCATCTGCATTTGTTTTCAGTGGACACCTTACAGCGGCAAACAGAACAAGCAGGTTTTAAGGTGACGGATGCACGCACATATACTGCCGATGCAGCAGGTGTTTATCGTGTTAGCCGTGATATTCAAAATGGTGGCGCTTCTTCTTGGTTGGATGAAATCAAAGGTTTATGCATGGGTTATCGCAAAGAGCTGCATGAATACCGTGTGCAGGCAGAACAGCCCAACACGGGTCAAAATGTGCTGATTCGAGCACGCAAACCTTAAGTGGTTTGGGTGCAACAGCGCGTGTGGTCAGCTTTTAGAAAGATGAGTTGGCTTGGGTTAAGAATTCAAGTTCTTCAGGTGTTGATTCCCGATTTAATAGGGCATTGCGATGCGGGTACCTGCCAAACCTATCAATGATGGCTTTGTGTTTGAGCTCAAATTCGTAATTGTATTCAGCGCCAGGTTGGGCAAAAAGCTGCACGGCCTTTTCATGTATTTTTGCTGATTCGCTATGCATGTATGGCATATAGATAAAAGCACGGCGGTCGATGTTGATGTGTTGATCAGCACCACACGATACAGCTTCTTGAGCGAGAACCAAGGCGATAGTATCAAATGCAAAAGCTTGGGCTGAATCGCGGAACATATTGCGAGAGAACTGGTCGAGCACGATGATTTCTGCCAAACGGCCTTCAGGCGTTGTTCGCCATGCGTAAAGTTCCGCTGCGGCAGCTGCGGCATGGGTAGCGGCAAAACGTTTGCGCAGAGTTGCATCAAAAGTTAAGTCTTTCATAAACCATTGTTTGGGTTCAATGTCTTCGTACCAAAATTGCAGTACTTCCGCCGCACTCACGATTGTATTCATAAAATTCCCTTAAGCCGTTGGCTGATGTAGCTTGCCAAGGCACCATTTATCCAGCCACTGATACAAGATAATGTTAACAATGGCGGAAGTAGATAATAAATCGCAGGCTGCTGGATAAACCATGTTTCTACTGCAATAAATTGTCCCGACATGTGGGCAATGGCCGCACACAAACTTAAAGCAATCAAACTTATCCGTGGCATCAATTGATAAAACGCAACCATCACAACCGCTGCCGATAGTGCGCCAGCCATGCTGATAAAGAAAGTGGGGGTAAATAAGGTGCCTATAAATACGCTGCCTACAATGACGCGGGCAAGGGCAAGGCTAAAGGCAGCGCGCGGGCCAAGAAACACCAAGGCCAATAACGTCATAATATTCGCCAAACCCAACTTAAACCAAGGCCCTAGACTGGGTAATGTGGATTCAAATACATGTAAACCAATGGCCAATAATAAAAAAGATAACCATGTCGCTTTGCTTTTTAGCGAGGCAAGGCTAGGGCGGGCTGAAGGGTTGGATTGTTTTTCCATGTTCGCCATGTTTATTCCGTGATGGCATCAAAATGAATTTGATCATCACTTTTTGCCGAAGAGCCGCGTAGCAACACCATGATATGATTGGGTACGCAGGCAAGCACACTTCCCGCGTATGATTTTTGCCCAGCAAGTGTACAATAATGGGTGGCACAGGGTGAAGAGAGAAAACGAATGCCCTGTTTTGAAATTTCAATTTCAGATAACCCAAGCTCACCTTTGGCGGCGACATGAATCACTTGTTCATCCGTGGGCAATGGATATGCAGCAAGCAATTGCTTTTGATGGTAAACATATGCTGTGGGTACACCTTGAGCTAAGCTTTGGTTGATTTGAAACCAAAGCAAGGCAATGCCAAGCAGCAATAAAAATAGCAACACACGATCTGCACCAGTGCCTTTCAGGCATTGTATAAAATCACCTTTATGGGGTTTAGGGTGGCTGTCTTGGTTAATCATCGGTATGTTTCCACTTGCACAGCTTAGCACTGACAGGAAACTTTTGGAGTTATTTTGAATCAAACACGTATTTACAGGAAAGAGCTCGCTGATTATTTTCGTCGTGGTGGCAAAGTTAAAGCAGATTGGCGCATTGGCACGGAGCACGAAAAAATAGGTTTTTGTACCAAATCTTTTCGCCCTATCCCTTATTTTGGGGATAAAAGTATTCAGCGTTTGCTGGAGCGTCTTGCTGATTGTAATCACGATGAGCAGTGGTTGGCGGTGTTTGAAGATGGTCATCCGATTGCACTTAAACACGGGCTTGCTTCCATCACTTTAGAGCCAGGCGGGCAGCTTGAATTATCAGGTGCACCTCTTGTTACCATTCATGAAACCCACGCTGAAATTGCGCGGCATTTTGATATGTTACGTACCTTAACCCAAGAAATGGGCATGGGTTTTTTAACCTTGGGTTATCAGCCGAAATGGGCGCGTGAAGACATCCAATGGATGCCAAAGTCACGCTATAAAATCATGCGTGAATATATGCCCAAGGTGGGCAAGCTTGGTTTAGACATGATGTTACGCACGGCCACCACCCAAGCTAATCTTGATTATTTGGATGAAGCAGACATGGCCAAAAAAATGCGTGTGGCTTATTGCTTGCAACCCTTGGTGACGGCTTTATTTGCCGCATCACCCTTTAAAGATGGCAAACCTTCGGGATTGTTATCAACGCGAGCAGCTTGTTGGTTAGACACCGACCCTCATCGCACTGGCACACCAGAATGTGTATTTGATGATGATTTTGGTTTTGAATCGTGGACAGAATGGGTGCTTGATGTGCCGATGTATTTTGTCATGCGTGATGCCAAGTATATTGATTGTACTGGCGAATCATTTCGTGATTTCTTGGAGGGAAAACTACCGCAATTGCCGGGCGAATTCCCAACCCATGATGATTGGGAATTGCATGTGAGCACAACTTTCCCCGAAGTCAGGCTCAAGCAATACATTGAAGTACGTGGCGCTGATGCAGGCGGTTGGCCTTGGATTTCAGCATTGCCAGCACTTTGGAAAGGCTTGCTTTATGATGAACAAGCCTTGCAAAAGGCTTGGGATTTGGTGGTATCATGGCAACATGCTGATGTGGTAGAATTAACTCGGAACGTGCCAAAAGATGCGCTTAAAACGCCATTTTTGGGAAAAGATGTCCATCATTTTACCCAAATCATGCTTGATATTGCCAAACTTGGCTTAAACAATATCGATGTGTGTGATGATAAGGGATATTGCGAAGCGCAGTATCTTTCGCCGCTGTTTGAAGCAATGAAATCAGGGGAAACACAAGCAGATCGTTGGTTAAGGCTTTATCACACCGAATGGAATCAAAATATTGATCCCTTGTTTGCCAATGCTGTACACCTTTGAATGCTACATGGTGTGCCTAGCGTAAGGTTGTTTTAAGCGCTAGCCTATGAAGAGTATCAAGAGGGGGATTGGGTTATGAAGGTTCAAGATGATTGTCTAAAGCCATGAGATGAATATTTTTCGCTTGATATGGAATAGGAATTTTATGATGTCGATGTGCATTGGTGCCTTGACGTTAATCGTATTTTTCTGGAACCCCAGTTTGCTACGCCAGCTTGAAAACAGTGTGTTGAATGTTTATTTCCAGCTTCGCGGCCCGATAAGCTATGAGAACATGCCTGTAGCCATTGTCAGCATTGATGATGCAAGTATTCGTCAGGAAGGGCCATGGCCATGGACACGCAGACAACTGGCAGAAGTGATTGAGGTTTTAAACAACCAATACCATGTAAAAACCATTGCCACAGACATGATGTTTTCTGAGCGAGAGCGTAGCGTAGTTGAAGATTTGCATGCTTGGATGAAAACACAAGATAAGCCAGACCCGCGGTTGATTGAGCAGTTTTCCCATGCGGGCAATGGTGATGAAAAATTAGCAGCTGCTATTCGCGAGGCTGGCAATGTTGTTGAAGGTTACTTTTTTTACACCAAGCAAGACCCAGAATTGTTTGATGTGCGAGACCCGCATGCAGATTTCTCGCGCATTGCTGGCACAGCGATTAGCCAAGTTACAAAAGAAGAAGAAAACCACTGCATCATTGAAGCAGAAGGGCTGCGCAGTAATATTCCAGAATTGGCTGCGGCATCCACAGCTGGAGGTTTTCTCAATTTTGTGCCTAATCA
>JAJFLD010000161.1 GCA_021772875.1 Ghiorsea sp.
CCAACTTTGCTTACGTGGTGATTTTGGCGGGTGGGCTGATGGGCATTTCGTTTGGGATGCAAATTGTTGTTTCGCTTTATCAAATGTGGTTTTCAAAAGAAGCTTCTCACAGAGAAGAGTAAAAAGGAGTACGATATGAAAAAAATAATGCAAATTTTAATGGCTTTGGCAGCTCTTGGCTTACTTTCTTCACCTGCAATGGCATCGGATGTTCCTGATGCAGCGAATTTATTTAATAAAAAATGCAAAATGTGCCATGCCATGGATAAGAAAAAAGTAGGGCCAGCAGTTAATGGTATGAATGTTGATGCAACTGTATTGCGCGATACAATCACCCAAGGTCGCAAAACCATGCCAGAATTTGGACATAGATTATCAGCTGAAGAGATTGATGCTTTGGTTGTGCTGATTCAAGACAATCACGCAAAATAAACCAAAAATAGCGCACCCGTAATTGCGGTGTGATGTTAAGGAAGTTACATTTTGGAAACGACTGAAAATAATGGTCGCGCTTCCCGTTTGGGTGGCGCAGACCTTTTTGACTTAGCTTTAATTAAAAAACATGATAAAGCAGGGCCGCGTTATACATCCTATCCAACTGCGCCTATGTTTCATGATGGCATTGGCTCAGCGGTTTATGCTGAAACACTTAAAAAAGTGGCTTTGGATGATGCGCCGCTGTCTTTATATATACATATCCCTTTTTGTAATACCGTTTGTTATTATTGTGGCTGCAATAAAATTGTAACCAAACAATATGGGCGGGCAGCACCGTATTTAGAATTGTTATTTAAAGAGATAGATGCCGTGGCTGATTTGGTTGGCAACGCACGCCCTGTGACCCAGCTTCATTTTGGTGGTGGCACGCCCACATTCCTTAATGATGAACAAATCAGAGCATTGATGACAAAGCTTCGTGAGCGGTTTCATCTTGTTGCTGATGATTTGGCAGAATATAGCATTGAAATGGATCCACGCGAATGCACCCCTGCAACGGTTAAAACATTACGCGAAGTTGGTTTCAATCGCATGAGCATGGGTGTTCAAGATTTTGATCCTTTGGTGCAAAAGGCAGTGAATCGCATTCAAAGTAAGGACGTGACGCTGAGTGTGTTGAAGGATGCGCGACGTGAGGGTTTTAAATCAATGAACATCGATTTGATGTATGGTCTGCCACATCAAACGGTAGAAACATTTGATGCAACACTGAATCAAATCATTGCCTTTAACCCAGACCGCATTGCTTTATTTAATTATGCCCATTTGCCAGAAATGTTTATGCCGCAGCGGCGCATTGATGAATCAGCCATGCCAAGCGCCCAAGAGAAATTAAATATTCTTGAGCATAGCATCAATAAATTGATTGATGCAGGTTACGTATTTATCGGCATGGATCACTTTGCTAAACCCACGGATGAACTGACCCTGGCCCAGCAAGAAGGTAAACTTTATCGTAATTTCCAAGGTTATTCGACACAAGCTGATTGTGATTTGATAGGTCTTGGTTTGACTTCAATTGGTTATGTGGGTGGGTGTTTCTTCCAAAATCATAAAGAAATGGATGTTTATGCTGATTCTATCACAGCCCATGGTTTGGCCGTTTTTCGTGGTTATGTTTTGTCGCCAGAGGATCATTTAAGGCGAGCGGTGATTATGCGTTTGATGTGTGCATTTGCGCTTGATTTCAAACAAATCGAACGTGAGTTTGATATTGAATTTAAAACACATTTTGCTGATGCCTTGCTGGATTTAAAAGCCATGGCAGAAGATGGTCTGTTGAACTTATCAGCACATGGGCTTGAAGTGTTGCCAGCAGGCCGATTGATGATTCGTAATGTTGCGATGGTTTTTGATGAACATTTGCGTGAACAAAGAAAAGCATCAAATTTTTCAAAGGTGTTGTGATGGCAGAAATTATTATTCCAGAACCAGAGCGCTTTGGCAGCGAAGCTTATGTTTCAGTGCTTGAAGAAACTGACAGTGCATTGGTGTGTACATTTAAGGCAAATGCTTTGCATACCATGCAAGATATAGCGCAAGCGGGTTATCCTGATGAGATTTGTGGGTTGCTGATAGGCTTAAATAGAGGCCAAGGCTGGGAAGTTTCAGAAGTTCGCCAAGTTGAAAACATCAACAAAGAACGTGCAGCAGATCGTTTTCAGCTTGATCCGGCAGGTTATCAAGCCATTGATAGCGAACTCAGAGGCAGCGGGAATGAGATCATTGGTGTTTTTCATTCTCACCCTGATTGCCCTGCTAGGCCATCACCCACAGACTTAAGTAATGCTTGGGAAGGTTTTGTTTACCCTATTGTTAGCGTCTGTAAAGGACAGGTTGCTGAAGTCAATTGTTGGATTGTTACGGATGAAGTGAGTTGCGGGGGTCGCTTTCAAAGGTTGCCTCATCAAGCTTAACTCTTATGCTTTGCACATGAGACTCAATATATTATACATGTTCGCCTTGCTGGTATTGATTTCAGGATGTGCATCATCGCCTAAGCTTCAGCAAGAATCACCAGACCAACACAAAACGGTAGCAGAGCCGACAAAACAAGTACCTATTGTTTTAGATCATATGGATGCGCAGTTTTTATATTTGGCAGCTCAGCAATCTTTAGGCAATAATCAACCTGTGCTTGCCATGCGCTTTTTTAAAGCCTTGGTTAAAAAAGACCCCGAAGCAGCCGAACCACGCCTAGCTTTGGTGGATTTGTTGTTAAGTTCGGGTCATGGTAAACAAATTAAAGAAGCACAAAGTTTTATGGATGCTATGCCAGAGGCAGCTGTTGCTAGCTTAGAAGGTGAGCAATTATCACGTTATGAATTGCTTTATGCGCGTAGCTTGATGGCCAATGACCATGCCGAAAAAGCCATGTTACTATTGGAAAAATTGCTTCAAAGTCATCCTGAAAATATACAAGTTCGCATGTTGCTCGTACGCTTATATGCAGTAAATAAAGATTATACCAGAGCGCATGTTTTACTCAAAGAAGGATTGGCTCTGCACAAAGACTTGCCATTGCAACAGATGCAGGTTCAACTTTATCTACAGCAGGGTTTTGTTAAGAAAGCCGACAAACGCCTAGCTGCCATGCAAAAAGAATACCCGGAAATTGAAAACATTGTGTTACAACGCAGCCAGCTTGCAGAGAAGCAAGGCAGCTTTGTGAAAGCTCAAGCATTGTTGCAGTTGTTTATTGATGACCATCCCGATACTGCGTTACAGTCTTATGAGATGCTGGGTGGCGTGTTTGTGCGTCAAGACAGATTGGATGAAGCTGTTCTTGTTTATCAGCGTCTTCTGCCGCTGACGGCAGGTTCGGCTGATGTGTTGATGACATTAGGAAAGTTGTATTACCAACAGCGCGATTACGGCAAAGCAAAAGAATATTTTCAGCAAACAGTCGCTCAACTTACGCCACAAAAAGAAACAGGGCTTATCTCCAATGAGCAAGCCACAGCATTATTTTACTTGGGCGCAAGCCTTGAAGCATCGCATCACTGGCAAGAGGCTGTGCCTGAATATGAAAAAATAGGGGCTAAGCACAGCTTATATTTAGATGCCCAGTTGCGTTTGGTGAGCATTGATTTAAATCAAAAGAAATTTTTTCAAGCTGAAGAACGTTTGAAAAAACTCAAAGCCTCGTATGGCGATGAGCTTGGTGTATATGAGATGTTATCGAGTTTAAGATTGCAGCAAGAGCGTTATCAAGATGTGATTACTGAATCTGAGAAAGCTTTGGATAAAGGTTTTTCTCAAGCCTTGTTATTTAATCGCGCTATTGCCTTTGAACATTTGAAAGCATTTGAAAAATTGGACGCCACATTAGATGTTTTACTCAAAGTAAAACCTGATGATGCCGAAGCATTGAATTTTTATGGTTATAGCTTGGCTGATCGTGGGGTGCGTTTACAAGATGCGCAAACCATGGTTGAAGAAGCTTTGAAAGTGAAACCCGATGATGGGTATTATTTGGATTCTTTGGCTTGGGTTTATTTTAAACAAAAAGCATACAACAAGGCGCTTAAGACACAGTTGCGCGCTGTAGATTTGATCCAAGGTGATGCCGTGATGCTAGAACACCTTGGCGATATTTATTGGCAAGATAAAAAGCCCGAGCTTGCACGTAAATCATGGCAAAAAGCTATTGAGCTGGGACATAAACAAGCCGAAAAGGTCAAGCTGAAAATCGAACACGGTTTGATGTGAGAAAAATTATTGTTGGTGGGTTGCTGCTGTTGATACTAACCGCGTGTGCCAAACATCATACTGCTCCAGTTAACTTCATTCCTAAAACCACATTCTCTGGGCGTTTGCTGGTCATGGATCCTAAACACCGCTTTCAAGTAGAAATAGATTGGCAGACCAATAAGAAAAAGGGTGAGCTTAGGCTTACACATGCATTGTCAGGGCGGGTGGTTCACGTGACGTGGCAGGGTAAAAAAATGTTTTGGCGTGATAATGAGGCGATGTTGGCGTGGCAACCTTTGTCAGAGGCGAGACTGCGTGAGATGGGTGTTATTCTTCCTCCATGGACCTTAGCCAAGGTTTTTCAAGGTGATTACCCTCAATCTATGCATAGTAAAGATGGTCGTTTATGGAAAGGTCACTGGGGTGCCGTTGAGCTAGAAATACGTTGGGCAAGTGAACAGCAGCGGGTGGCTTTGGTAGATTTTAAACGCGGTAATCGAGCAGTGGTTATATTTGATGAGCCATAAGTATGCTGCCCCGGCAAAGGTGAATTTACATCTTGCTGTTACTCGCACCCGTGAAGATGGTTACCATGAATTAGACACCAGTTTTGTGTACGTCGATGTGGGTGATACTTTAACCATCAAATCAGCAGATGATTTGCATGTGCGGTGTAGCGATGAATCATTAGATGGCGAACAGAATTTAGTTTACCAAGTCTTAAAAGCCTTTGGTCAGAAGTTTCAGACTAAGTTTCAGTTTAATTTAGGTTTGGATGTGTTTATTGAAAAAAAACTACCATCCCAAGCGGGCTTGGGGGGCGGTTCATCCGATGCGGCGACAGCTTTGATGGTTGCCAATGTGTTATGGGGTATTGATTGTAGTAAAGAAGAGTTGATTGCATTTGCAACCCCTTTTGGCGCAGATATACCGTGTTTCCTTTTTGGCCAAGCAAGTATGGCCAAGGGTGTGGGTGAAAACCTGCTGCCATATACAGAAGAAATTCCAACCCAGTTTGTGGTCTTGGCTTGGCCTGGTGTAGGGGTGTCAACGGCTAAAGCATTTGCACATTTTGATGAAAATAAATTTCATGCGTTGACGGACGAAAAAGCAGCCGCTAAAGTGCGCGCCCGTTCGGATGATGGGAGTTTTGAGTTGGGTTTTAATGACTTGGAGCAAAGCGCCATTTCATTATGTTCTCCACTAGCTATGCTATTGCAGAGTATGCGTGAAAAATCTGATCGGGCATGGATGAGTGGGAGTGGTTCTGCTTGTGTTGCGCTCTGCGACTCATCTAAACAAGCTGAAGAGCTTGTGGGCTTCTTGCAAGAAGAAGCACTGGCAGCATGGGTGCATATAGGACATTTTGTTCTAAAACATCCATTGCAAAGTAAGAATGATATTGGGGCGTAGCCAAGCGGTAAGGCAGCGGGTTTTGATCCCGTCATGCGCAGGTTCGAATCCTGCCGCCCCAGCCATTTATGTGAACCATGTCGTTGAGACGGAGGAATTGTTCTGATGGACAATGATAAAAAGTTTCGCCTGTTCTCAGGGACATCAAATCCAAAGTTAACCCAACACGTTTGTGAACATCTTGAAATACCTGCCGGTGAGATGTTTATTCAAAGTTTCTCCGATGGAGAAATTTTCCTTCAATACCAAGAGACCATTCGTGGGCTGGATATTTTCTTTTTACAAAGTACTTCCGTACCTGCCAATGACAATTTGATGGAACTATTGATTGCCATTGATGCTGCAAAACGTGCATCGGCCAAACAAATTTGTGCGGTTATGCCATATTTTGGCTATGCAAGGCAAGACAGGAAAAGCGCGGGTAGAACACCGATTTCGGCTAAATTGGTTGCAGATATGTTAACCACGGCAGGTGTAACGCGGGTACTTACGATGGACTTGCACGCAACGCAAATTCAAGGTTTTTTCAATATCCCTGTAGATAATATTTTTGCAGCACCGCTCTTTTCCAAAGATATTCTTAGCCTTAATCATAATATTGATGATGTTATTGTTGTTTCACCCGATGTTGGTGGTGTTGTTCGTGCACGAGCCTTGGCGAAAAAGTTGCATGTTGATATTGCTATCGTAGATAAACGTCGCCCTGCTCCGAATGTGGCGAAAGTGATGAATATTATTGGTGATGTTGAAGGCAAGCATTGTATTCTTGTGGATGATATCGTTGATACTGCAGGCACCATTTGTAATGCAGCAGATGCATTGATGGAACGTGGCGCAACAAAAGTAACAGCGTATGCAACACATGGTGTGTTATCAGGCCCTGCAGCAGAGCGTATTGCCGCTTCGAGCATGCATGAGTTGGTAATTACGGATAGTATCGCACAACCGCAAGCTATTTTGGATATAGGCAAAGTACGCGTTTTATCTATTGGTTCGTTGATGGGTGAAGCCATTATGCGGATTTATGATGCCCGCTCAATCAGTAGCTTATACAACTGATTCTTCCCCTCCAGCTTTTCTTTTTGAAAAATTCAACTATACTTCAAACGTTTTCATACTATTTTAATGTGATTATCTTTACGCTTGTAAGCTGTAAGTGATAATATATAAACTCCAAAGGAGCCGCTCATGATCAAACAACGAACACTTGACCATGCTATTCGATGCAGCGGAATTGGTCTTCATTCAGGGCGTAAAATTGAATTGGTTTTAAATCCAGCAGCTGTGGATACAGGCATTGTTTTTGTGCGCAGTGATTTGGGTATTGAAATTAAAGGGCATGTAAGCTCTGTTGTGGATACCACATTGTGTACAACAATCGGACATGGTGAGGCATCGATTTCAACTGTTGAACATATCATGTCTGCGCTTTCAGGTTTGGGCATTGATAATGCACGTATTGAAGTGGATGGTGCAGAAGTTCCCGTGATGGATGGTTCGGCATCACCGTTTATTTTCTTGATTCAGTGTGCAGGTATTGTTGAACAAAATGCAGTGAAAAAAGTACTGCGGATTAAAAAACGCGTAAGCATAGAAGATGGTAATAAATCATGTGCTTTATACCCTGCCTCAGGTTTCAGAGTTTCTTATTTGCTTGATTATGTTCACCCTTTATTATCCAATTGTAAGGTAAGTTTCGACTTTTCAAGACAGGCATATGCTCGCGAAGTTAGTCGTGCTCGTACCTTTGGTTTTATTCATGAGGTTGAAGCGTTGCAAAAGGCAGGCCTAGCTTTAGGTGGATCTATGGATAATGCAGTTGTGCTTGATAAGTATGGCGTGCTTAACGAAGGTGGTTTGCGTTATGCAGATGAATGTGCTCGCCATAAAGTTTTGGATACAGTAGGTGATTTGTTTCTAGCAGGTTATCCGATTGTGGGCGCCTTTGAAGGTGAGCGCAGCGGTCATGCGATGAATTGTCAGTTGGTTGAAGCTTTGCTTGCCGATGAATCTGCGTGGTCTATTGAAGAGCTAGAAGCACCAAAAACACAGCCTGAGCAGATTGACGCTTCTATTCCTGTATTAAGCTAAATCTTTTGGTTCAGATGACATGGTCATCGCAACGTCATTACAGTAGAAATACGATTATAGTCAACAACGCTGTTGTTCAGTGGTACGCTTTGCCGTATGACTGAACAACCAATAACAACACAAACACATTTTGGTTTTGAAACCGTAGCTATGGATGAGAAAGCTGGAAAAGTGATGGAAGTCTTTTCTTCAGTGGCTTATAAATATGACATTATGAATGATGTGATGAGCGGTGGTATGCATCGTTTATGGAAACGTCAATTTGTTGCCAAAGCAGTGTTGCCAACCCATGGCCTAGCTTTAGATGTGGCAGCAGGTTCTGGTGATATATCCATTGCGTTATTGAATAAAAAGAAACGCCAAGCTCATGTTGTGCTTACGGATTTGAATGGTCCAATGTTACAAGAAGGGGCACGTCGTGTTTTGGATGAAGGCATGCTGTCGGGTATAGCAGATTGCATTCAAGCCGATGGCACAAAACTTCCCTTTGCTGATAATAGTTTTGATTTGATTACGATTGCATTTGGTATTCGAAATTTTGTAGATGTGCCAGCTGGTTTGGCTGAATTTTATCGTGTTTTAAAGCCAGGCGGTCAGTTTATGTGCCTAGAGTTTTCAAAACCAGTTCTGCCGTTGCTAGATGTTATATACGATGCGTATTCTTTTAATGTTATTCCTGAAATGGGCAAGATGATTACTGGGGATAAGGACTCTTATCAATACCTTGTGGAATCGATTCGCCGCTTTCCTGACCAAGGACGTTTTACAAAATGGATTCAACAAGCAGGATTTTCTTTGGTGCGACATGATAATATGACAGGCGGCGTTGTTGCTATGCATAGAGGTTATAAGATATGAGTGTCATGTTTTTACCTTTGCGTTTAATTCCTGTGCCTGTGCAATGTGTGGTGCTGGGTTCGGTGCTGCAATTATTTTTTAAAGATAATACCCAGCTTGAAGACATCTTGGATCGTTTAGAAGGGAGGGTGTTTCGCGTTTTTATCAAAGACACGGGTGCAGTGTTGTTTATAGGATTTAAACGGGGTTCAGCCTGGGTTCACCCATCATCAGAGCAACAAGCGGATGTGAAAATTGAATCAACTACAGCTGGTTTTGCACGTTTGAGTTTTGCCAAAGAAGATCCTGATACACTTGTTTTTCAGAAGGTTTTGAAGCTTTCGGGGGATTCAGAATCCATGTTGCTTTTCCAAAAACTTTTGGAAACGCTGGATTTGGATTGGGAATTAGAACTGCGCCGCACGTTTGGTGATTTTTTTGGGCGAAAAGTTGCTAAAGCTGCTTATGCTTTGGTTGCAGCAGAAAAGAAATTGGGTGAAACGTCCTCCCAATGGGTTGATAGTGCTTTGAAAAACATGGAGACACCATCAGCCGAACGTCTACAGTTATGGCAAGCAGGGGTGGAGTCTGTTTCACGAAAAGTGAATAAACTTCAGCGCCAGTTGAGCAAGCTTGAGCATGTGACAACAAAAGTGAAAACATGAGATTTAAAGGCTTACGCCGCAATGTAAGACTACTATTTATTATCCACGTTCTTGCGACACATGGTTTGGCAGCAATGGCTGTACGTTTGCGTGTATTTAGCCCTTATATATGGCTACTTAGCCTTTTTAGCTCAGAATACAAACCCAAAGAGCTTGGGGTGCAGATTCGCCTTGCTTTAGAGCGTTTGGGGCCAAGTTTTATTAAGTTTGGACAGATGTTATCGACGCGGGTCGATTTGTTGCCGCTGGATGTGGCTTTTGAGCTTAAGAAACTTCAAGATAATGTGCCTCCTGAATCTTTTGCCACGATTGAAAAATTGCTAACAAAAGCCTACAAAAAAGATGCCCTTGGCGAAGGCGGTGTGTTTGCTAGTTTTGATGAACAACCTGTTGCCGCGGCATCGATTGCCCAAGTCCACTTTGCAACCTTACACAACGGTTGTGATGTTGCTGTGAAAGTACGTCGCCCCAATATCGATGGTATGATTGAAGCTGACTTATCTATTTTACGCATGTTAGCATCACTTTTTGAGCGTTATTTCCCAGAATATGAACGGCTCAAAGCACCACAAGTTGTAGAAGAGTTTGCGGTGACTATTCTTGGCGAATTGAATTTACGCTCTGAAGGTGCGCATGCCAGCCGCTTTGCTGATCAACTCCAATGTTTGGAAGGTGTTGGTGTACCTGAAGTTTATTGGGATTACACGCATCAAGGGGTGCTTGTTACTGAGCGTATTCATGGTACGCCTATTGATGAGCGCGATAAGCTTATCGCCGCAGGGCATGATCCATTTACCCTCTGTAAAAATCTGCAAAACATGTTCTTTCATATGGTTTTTGTTGATGGTTATTTCCATGCTGATTTGCATCCTGGCAATATTTTCATCTCCGATGAAGGTAAGATTCTATTGGTAGATTTTGGTATTGTAGGGCGATTGCAGATGCAAAGCCGTGTGTACCTTGCCGATATGATGCTTGCCTTTTTAAAGCAAGATTATAAACGGGCGGCAGAAGTACACATTGAAGCTGGGTATGTGCCTTATCATACGGATGTTTCAGCTTTTGAAGATGCTTTACGTGAGATTGCAGTCCCTATCTTTAACCGCCCACTCAAAGATATTTCATTGGCTGAGTTGCTCTTTTACCTCTTTGCCGTCACTGAACGATTCAAAATGGAAACACGCCCTGAGTTATTATTATTACAGAAGAGTATGGTGGTGATTGAAGGTGTAACACGCGAATTATACCCTGATATTAATATTTGGGAGCTATCCAAACCATTGATTTCAAGCTGGGCAGTAGAACATCTTGGACCCAAAGGTAAAACACAACGTTTGCTCAAAGACACCAAACATTACGTGCGCGCTTGGATGCAGCTACCTGAAGAAATCAATAATCACTTTGAACAATTGCAGCAACGTTTACCTCGTCGTGCGCAACAAGTTGGCATCACTTCATTTTTGCCCACATTACTTTTTTTAGTGGGTGGTGTTGTTTTAGGTAAGCATTGGCATGAACCGCTACAATCATCGGCTTGGTTGTTAGGGCTTGCGGCTATTGTTGTAGCGCTTTGGTTGCAATGGATAAATAAGAAATAGTTTATGCCTTAGCCGATAACATGGTTTTGGGGTCCAATAAATCATTGAGCTGAGATTCGGGTAGGATATGTTCTTGCAAACATACATCACGCACTGTTTTACCTTCTTTCACGGCTTGTTTGGCAATTTGTGATGCTTTCTCATAACCAATAATGGGTGCAAGTGAAGTTACCATGCTCATGCTCCATTCAATTTGTTGTTCACATTTTTCAACATTGGCTTGTAAGCCAGCAATGCATTTATCTGCAAACATGCGTACGGCATTGCTCATGATTTCTTCAGATTCAAGCAGGTTATGGGCAATGACAGGCAACATCACATTTAAGTCCAACAAACCCGATGCACCAGCAAAGGTAATTGTTGCGTCATTTCCAATCACTTGCGCACAGGCTTGTGCCATGGATTCGGCAATCACAGGATTTACTTTTCCAGGCATGATGGACGAACCTGGTTGCACGGCAGGTACACTTATCTCGGCTAAACCACAGCGAGGCCCCATGTTGAGTATGCGAATATCATTGGCAATTTTCACTAAAGAAACGGCAACTGTTTTTAACGCACCTGATAATTCTACGGCGGCATCTTGTGCAGCTTGGGCTTCAAAATGATTGATGCTTTCTAGGAATGTCGTGCCATAACTTTGCGATAAAGCTTGCGCCATGGCTTGGCCAAATTGGGGATGGGTGTTTAAACCTGTACCAACTGCAGTGCCACCTTGAGCCAGCTCAGTGATGCGTGGTAAACAGGCTTGAAGCCGATTTATGCCAAGCTCTATTTGCCTTGCCCAGCCTGATATTTCTTGGCCAAGCGTAATGGGGGTGGCATCCATCAAATGGGTGCGCCCAATTTTAAGGACTTCTTGGGTTTCCTCTGCTTTTTGTTGCAGAGTTGTGTGTAAGTGTTGTAGCGCTGGAATCAGCTGGTGAACCAATAGATCTGTTGCGGCAAGGTGAATAGCTGTAGGAATCACATCATTGGAGGATTGCCCCATGTTCACATGGTCATTGGGGTGAATATCTAGATTTTTATCTATCAGCGCACAACGAAAAGCGATGACTTCATTAGCATTCATATTGGTTGAGGTGCCTGAACCTGTTTGAAAAATATCCAAAACAAATTGATTGTCCCAATCGCCATGGGCAACTTCAAGGCTTGCTTGTTTGATGAGCTCAGCTTTGGTGGCATCAAGTTTGCCCAGTTGAGCATTCACCACGGCTGAACAAGCTTTGATATGCCCTAAAGCTTTGATGAAAACACGAGGGAAACGTAACGAAGAAACAGGAAAATTTTCTACAGCCCGTGCCGTAGAGGCACCATACATTGCGGATTCAGGTACTTCCATTTCACCCATGGAATCATGTTCAATGCGCGTATTGTTAGTGTTATTCATGGATGCTCCGTTTTAGGCATAACATGGTGATGTCATCATCACGTTTATGAAATCCTTTTTTAGTCAAATAGGTAAGCATAGACGCTGGCATCAGCGATGGGTCAAGTGTGTGGCTTTGGTCGAACCAAATTTCTACAGCTTTATCACCAAACATGGTCGATTTGGCGTTGCGTGCCTCGGTAATGCCATCGGTGCAGGCAAAGAAAGTATCACCGGGCATGAGATGTGTTGTTTCAACATGGAGTGGTAAGTTATCTAACATGCCCAGTGGCGGTGATGAGGCTTCAAGACGAGAAACATGGCCTTTATGGCGCAATAAAGGTGGGATATGGCCAGCATTGATCCATTGTAGCTCATGGTTTGTGGGGTTGAGTTGAGCCAGAAATAATGTCACAAACCTACCACCTTGTAAGGATTGGTGTAGGGATTGATTGATGTAAGTCGCAGCATCCAACAAACTTATATGTTTACCATTGGCAAGCGCATGCAGCATGGCTTGAAGGTTGGCCACAGTAAGGGCAGCAGGATAACCTTTGCCAGATACATCTGCGATAATGAGCCATGTCGTGCCATCTTGGCGCTGAACATAGTCATAATAATCACCGCCCACGGCATGGCAGCTTTGTTGGAAACCAGCGATAGCATAATTGGGAACATTAGGCTCATCACGTGGCATCAAGCCCTTTTGAATATCACTGGCAATGGCAAGTGAATCTTTAAGGCTTTCGCGTTCTTTCAACCCTGTGAGGGCAGTGTTGATGCCTCGTGCAAGTTCGCCCATGTCATCATCTACCATCACTGCGATATGACCATCGAATTTGCCTTGGCGCAGGAAGTTGAGCCCAGTGCTAAGCTCGCGAGTGATACGGTGTATGGTTCGGCTGGTCACCCAAACAAGGGCTGTGCCACCAACGATTAGATCAAAAAATAATACAGTAGCCTGCATCAAGATGAATTCTTGCTCATGCATATCGTTGGTGCCGAGCATAATCCATAAAAATATTGCCAAAACACTCACTGGCAGAAGACTGGTCACACCAAATATTAACCATGGCCGATTTGAAGTGTGCATAAACCATGGGTAGTTGCGCAAATGTTCGAGATCACCAATAAATAACTGTTGTCTTGATAGTTTTTTTCGTGCTTTGACCATCCATGCCATGGTTAAAGCAACAGCCAGCGTAGGGATAAGAATGCCTACGCCAAAAACGATGCTTAATACCAAGGCAACCATCATGCGTGGCGTAATGCTATGGCCAACAAAACTGGATGAAATGAAAATGACGCTTAAGGTATAAATAACATAAATAAAACCTGCTAAACCAAAACTTTTAAGCGCACGCATAGGTAAGTATGCCATGGCCTTTTCAAGCGCAGATGCATCAAGTGTTTGATCGGACAAACAAGTTTGAATCGGGCGATGCGCCCAATATGCTGAAGAGGTGAAAATAAATAAAAATATAAGTGGTGAGATGTAAAGTGACCAATTGGAAACATAAACCATGAGCGGGTTATCTGTCAGATGAATGAAGCTATGGATGAGCAGAAGCATAAAGGGCAAAACCCACAAACTTAAGATGTAGTGGGCAATGCCAATTGCTTCAACTTGTGGCGTAAGCTTAATCTTCAAGCGGTTGCTCCAAATGCGTTGCATCAATGCTAGGGCTAGCAATAGCATTGGTAATGGAAGTGACATAAATAATGCCGCCATGGGGTCGATCTAAATCGGCGGAAAAGTAGAGGTAGGAAAATATTTCATCAGCCAGCTCAGCTTTAACCAAGACTGTCATAATGGTTTTTTCTGTTTGTTGACCAGCCCCTTCGATGACGGAGGTTGAACTGCGGCCAAACCCCCGAGCAAAATAATCAACCATAGCTTGGGTGCCGTAATCCTTTTCTAAACCAAGCAAAGCTTCTTGCATTTTGTCTTCAGATGCGATGCAGGTGATAAGTTTATGCATTTCTTTTCTTCGCATCACTCTTAGAAATAGCATCAAGAATGTGTTGGGGAATATAGGTTGCTGCTTTTTCCACGCGGGTGAGATAAATCATGCCCATGCCGGGAGTATCCAAATGCCCTGCAACCGACATCTTTTCAAAAATCATATCGCTTAAATCACTAGGCACGAGAATATTGATGATTTCTTTTTCAGCATTAATGGCAACGGATAATACGCCGAGCAATTCTTGCACCCCATGCCCATGCCCATAATGAATGGTAGCACCTTGTGCGCCAGCATCTTGTGCCGCTTTGAGTACAGCCTTTGCGCGACCACGTTGAACCACGCAAGTGATAAGAAAAGTGTCGGTCAGAACATTGATTTGTTGGATGCTCATGCAAGTTCCCCTTGTGTTTGTTCGTCCATAGTTTGATGTTTTTTACGCACACGATATTGCACCCAAAGACCAGTGAGCAACACTGTGAGAATAGGGCCAATCGAGGCTAATGACAAAATACCAAAACCTTCAATGGCTTGAACAGCATTACCCAAACCTAAACCCATAGCCAAAACCAAAGGTACGGTAATGGGTCCTGTTGTTACCCCTGCACTGTCCCATGCAATATTGACAAATTCTTCGGTAGAAAGCCATGTTAGGCATAGGGCAAAGCTGTAAAGTGGTAATAAAAGCCAAGCAAGAGGCAAATTGAAGATGATTTTTAATACACCGAGGGTGATACCACAAGCCACACCTGTGGCAACAGCGTAAATCAGTAGTTTTTTCTCAAAGGCACCGTTGGTTAGCGTTTCTACAGCATTGCCTAAAGCATTCAGAGCAGGTTCGGCAACAGTGGCACCAAAACCAAGCACGAAGGCGAAAATAAGGGCAATACATATACCTACGGCCCAAGGGTATAAGGGCGAAGCCTGTACATTATCAAGCACAACAAAAGCTGATGATAATAAGGCACCTGATTGTGTGCCCAGTGCCGTGAGACCATAACGCAAACCGATGCTAAACATGATCATGCCTAAGATGCACAAGATAATGCCGTAAGCGATGATACCTGGGGTTGGTAATTTTTCGCGCAACACCAAACGTAATACCAGCAATAAAAAGACCACCAAAGGTACGATGGCCTGTAAACCAGCTATAATTTCTTGTATCGGGCTTTGTGTGTACCAAGCCGACGTAGTTGTGGTTGCATGGTGGGTGGCATGTGCTGCTGCAATGATGGCTTCAGGTGAGATGGTGAAAGAAACAAAGATGCTGAGCAACATCACACCAAGGATAGGAAATAATGAAGCAAGAGTGACAATACCAAAGCCGGATAATGCGCTTAAGCCACGGCCAGCGGTAGATGCAATACCAATACCCAATGCTAAGACCAAAGGAACGGTGACAGGGCCAGTGGTGACAGCGCCACAATCCCAAGCCAGACCTAATGTTTTAGATAATTCTTTGTCTTGCATCAGCCAAATGGTTAAACCAAGGGTTGGTGTAAGTGTGGCGTAAATGAATGGTTTGAGGCTCCAGTTGTAGAGCAAGCGTACCGTGCCTAAAACAACCGCCAAACCAACGCCTAACCCTACAATCAAAACAAGGGTGCCACTCCAATCATTGAGTAAGGTGTAGAGATAAGGGGCGTTTTCAACTTTGAGTATGCTTCCTGCAGCTTGCAAGGCACCAATAGCAGGTTCAGCAAAGGTGACACCAATACCGAGCAAAAAAGCAATGGTTAATACAACAGGTAAAGAAACCTTAGCTGGCAAACTATGGCCAATGGTTTCCCCAAAAGGCATCAGCCCTTTGCTCAAACCTTCCATAAAAAACATCAAACCAATCACCACAGCGGCTAAACCTGATAAGATCATGATGGGTTGATGCACAGCTTGATTGAGCACCAAAATTTGAAACAAAATCAGGTATGTTGCCAAAGGAAAAACAACTTTGACTTGCTCAATAAAACGTGCGGAAATATAAGGGGTCAATAAGCGATAAATATCAACGGTGCGCAGAGAAGAGCGTTTTCGCCGTCGCGATTTTTTGAGAGAGTTTTGTTGCATATTGGCGAAATCATTAAAGCTGACAGTATTTTGGTGCAAGGAAACGTGTCGAATCAGTTTGCCGTAACGAATTTTTTGTCCTGATTCTGACATGGGTCTCCCTTTTGGATGTTTTTCGTCCAAATCTATGTGAAATAACGCTATTTTTCAATATGCTATAAAAAAATAACATCGAAGTAAGGCTTTTAAATGACCATGTTAGACAAGCTTTTTGGTCTAACTTTTTTAACGCGTATCATGATGGTGATGTTTTTTATGTGTATGCGATGTACACCTTTATATTTGATTTGAACACTTTTCAACTGTAAGTAAAATTGGAGCAGTAGGGCGTTGGGGAACTTCAATTTTTTGGTATTTGAATATTGTGTTTTTTGTGCAGACCTTTTCAAGCCAAGTGATCACTTGTGTTGCTTCTTGATCGCCACCTTCATGACCAGGGTAAACCATGACGCTTAATCGGCCTCCGACTTTCAGCCAATGTAAGCTTTGTTCCAGCGCTACAATGGTGGTGCAAGGTTTGGTGATAATGCTTTTATCACTGCTCGGTAACCAACCAAGATTAAACATAACAACGCTGATTTTACCTTGTGTTTCAGGCGGCAAATAAATGGCCATATTTTCATGCCCAGTAGGATAAAAAACTTTGGTGCAAGCTTGGTTTTTAAGCAATCGCGTAGTGTGTTGAATAGCTTTTTCTTGTACATCAAAACCAAAGATTTTTCCGCTCTCACCAATCTGTTGTGCTAAAAACAAAGCATCAAAACCATTGCCTAATGTTGCATCCACAACGGCATCGCCTTCGTTTAAAATTTCAGCTAGCCATGTTTGGGTGATTTGGGTTAAGCGCATGTGCGCATGGTAATGGAAAAGGTGCTAGAGCTTAACTCTTTAAGATAACCCATCTTTATGTGTCTTGGTTTTGCTGCGTACAGAAATAAAAAAAGGTAGCATAAACATCAATATCCAAATACTGCTTAAAGGTGTCAGGGTTTGTGTTAAGCAGCCGCCGCCACCACCGCCACCACTTACAAAACCACTGTTTCCTCCACCAATAGGCGTAAGTGTGTTGCCGCCAGAGAGGGTTGGCATTGGTGCTGTTTTTCCGTCGGTAAGTTGCCAAGTCATGGTATCATCCGTTGGTGAAGTATTGGAAATTGCAAATGTCACTTTGTTTGCGCCAATTGGGGCAGACCAAGCACCAGTGCCACCCGTTAGGGTGATAGCTTGATTGGTGTAAGCACCATTTGTTGTCATTTGCAGCATGGCTGTCAGGGCGGGATTGCCAGCAGTAGCTGTGAAGGTATAGGTGCCTGATGGTGCGTTGACCAATTCATATACAGAAGAAAGGTGTTTTTGTTTGCCAGAAAAAGGTTGTAAGGCGACAGATGCGTTGCTACTGATATTGATAGCGCCATTGTTGAATAAATTATCACCCCAAGTGATGGGGTAGTCTGCACCATTTGTATACAGTGAGACATCCATCATCCAAAGGTTATATTCATGAAAGGCTTGGCTTAAAGAAGAGGTGTATTTACCTGCCAATACAGCATCAGTGGCTGCATAAGTATTATTACCAGCGGTTTGGCCACATGCGGTAAGTGTATCTAAAACAACAGCATCATTAAATTTGTCGGATAAATAACGCACCCATAAAAAACGACCGTATTGTTCGACCCCAGATTTGGATTGACCAAAGGAGTCCAGCTCTAACTCCGGGTAATCTTGACTACCAAAGCTACGGATTCCGCTGTTATTACGATCAACAAAAGGTTCGCCAGTATCGTATTGGCCATTGCCATTTGTATCTGTAAATTTTTCACCGATGTATTGCAGATTGTCTTTGATGGTTGGGTAAACTTTATCTTCCATCCAGGTGCTTAGCTGTTCATTAAAAGCGGGAAATTCTGAGAAGTCATAACCAAATTGAATACTATGAAAAAATTCGTGTGCCAGCGTTACTTGGCCGGGGGTAATAGGGTTGGTATAACCAAATTGACTCTTCGCAAAATCATTATCAAGCACCATGTGTGAGTATACGCTATTAGGAAAGGGACCTGAGGTTACCGTGGCATCAGATGTGACATAACCGTACAGGCGAGCGCTACCAACATTTATGAGATAAATATCATATTTGGTATTACCACCAAGTGTGCCATCACTTGGTGGTACATTGTAACCCATGGTTGTAATTTCTTGAGTCCAAACTTTTTCAGCTTCAATTGCAAGCTGTTGCACAAATGCAGTGCTGGCTTTGTTTGCATCGGTGGTATAGGTCGCATCATCCAAATAGTGGAACAAGAAGTTTGTTGTAGCCAAAGTTGAAATGACTTGGCCTGTTTGATAAAAGTTAAAACCAGCCTTTGGTGGTTGTGCATTGGGGTCTGTGGGTCGGGCAAACCAAGGGCTTACGGTTGCTTGTGTTTTGGCTGACAATGCAGACCAATTATTTTGAGCAAATATCAACATGGGTGTTAATTCACGAGATGGCAGCTTGCTTTGATTGGCCTTTTGTAGTGCGCCTGTGGCTGGCTGTAGGGTTTGAAAGAATGAGGATACAATTGCATCAGGTGTTTGTGCTGCCGCAGTTGCATTGAAGCTGCCCATAAAACAAAAGCTTAAAATTATCGTGGCATAGGTGAATAAATGCATAGTTAATGTCCTTTAGTTGATGATGGTATGGTGAAGTATGATGGGCAAAAAGATGGCATCTTGGTTCGGCACATCAACGGTATGAAGCCTTCCTTCAATCATGATTTGATACCTGCCCGGAGATAAGGCAAGGCTAAATAAACCATGTTGATCAGTTGTGATGGCTTGCCTAGCTCTTCCTCTGCTGATGATAAGTTCTGTTTGGGGGTAAAGTTTTGATATGCCATAGGCATTGGGACTTGTGGAAGTATCGGCAATAATGCCTGTGAGTGTGCTCAGTCGTTTATCAAGGGTTTCCACTGAGAGGTTAATGTGGATGGGTTGCTTCATATTTTTGATGTTTTGCACAGTAGGACTTTTTCCTTTGGTTGTTGCGAAAACAATAAGGTTTTGTTGATTGCCAGACACTTGGAAAGCCCAAGTATGATGTTCAGAAGTAGTGTTCAAAAGTGTAAACCCATCAAACAATTGCACATCATCACATCTTGGGCATTGGATATGAATGGTTTGAATATTGTACTGTTTGATTTGGCTGTTGGTTGTGGTTGTTTTTTTTACATCCTTGGATTCAAGCTCCTGCATACTACAGGCGGATATAATGATTGTAAGCCCCACACATAACCAAACCTTCATGATTTCCCCTTGGGTGCCGATGTCGATGATAGGTGCGCACCTTTTCAAACTAGATTTAAGTATGGACGATTTTATTTCCAAAGTAAATGTTACGGGATTGCGAATTATGTAGAAATCCTTACGCTACCCCAGGCGAAAGTAACAGGGATGAGTTTTGAGCACATGATTTAGAATGGGGGGAATTATCCTTTGTTTATTATACATGCATGAAAAAGCAATATGGGGAGAAAATGATGGCGATTGATTTTGACTGGCTGGAAGAGAAAATATTTTTTCGTGCTTTGAATGAACAAGAGCGCGAAGCTTTGCAAAGCGTTATTACTGTCGAACGCTTTGCCAAAGGTGATACCATCATTCAACAAGAAGAGGCTGGGGGTAAGTTATACCTGCTTAAAGATGGTCATGTTGATGTGATGCTGAGCTTTAATGGCGAGAATACTAAACTTACAGGCCGTGGTGAAGGATCATATTTAGGAGATATGTCTTTTATTGATGATAGCCAAGCCAGTGCTTCGGTTGTTGCTACAGAAGAGTCGCTAGCATACGGTTTGACACGAGATGCGTTGTTTATATCAGATGATGATGTGGCTAAAGACCTTATGTTTGGGATGATGAAAAACATGAGAGCAAACTTGCATGAAATGACAAATACCAATGCCAATTACAAACAATACATTCAAGGGCGAAAATATTGAATTTAGGCCATGAGGCAAGTGTCGCAAGACCAAGTTTTGTTCGTATTTAGCCATGCCGTTTCTCAATAATTAAACATCCAATATGAAAACTTCCCCACCAACCATTGGTGTTTTTGATTCGGGTATGGGTGGCTTGAGTGTGCTGCACGAAATGCGTTTGCTTATGCCTCAAGCCAACCTGATTTATGTGGCCGACTCGGCATGGTTACCTTATGGCAATAAATCAGAAGCTCTCGTTCAAGAGCGCGCTACCATCATCACACAATTTCTCATTCATCAAGGCGCATCAATGATTGTTGTGGCATGTAATACAGCAACTGCGGCTGCTGTAAGCGATTTACGGCAAACTTTTGAAGTACCCATCATTGGTATGGAGCCTGCTGTAAAACCTGCTGCGGAACTTACACAAACAGGTGTTATTGCAGTCTTGGCCACGGAAAATACCACCAAAAGCCAGCGTTTGGCTTCGCTTACCACGCGGTTTGCTGATCACATCACAGTGTTAACCCAGCCTTGTCATGGTTTGGTTGAGCTGGTGGAAGCCCACGCTTTAGATACACCTGCAACATTTGCCTTGCTGGAAAAATATATCACACCACTTTTGTCTGCGGAGGCTGATGTTTTGATTTTGGGCTGTACCCATTACCCTTTTTTAAAACCTGCCATTCAGTCTTTGGTTGGAGATAAGGTGAAGATTCTGGACACAGGGGCCGCCATTGCCCGCCATGTGCAAAAGCAATGGTTGATGTTATATCCAGATGATAATAAACAAAATAGTGATGAACAAAGCGGCAGCGAATTTTTTTATTGCACGGGGGATGTGCAAGCAGCCAATCATTTGTTGGCCCAGTTTTGGCGAGAAGATTGTCGCTGTATACTTTTACCTGAAACGATCAAAAGCGCATCTTGAAATTTATGGCACGACCTGCCAGCCACCACCCAAAGCTTTATAAAGCAAAGCCAAATCCACAAGAATATTTGTTTCGCTGTTGATGATGTCGTTGCCAGTTGCAATCAAGGTGCGTTTGGCATCAATCACAGTGAGTAAACTCTCCTCACCAGCTTCATAGCGTAACTTGGCAATTGCCATAGCTTGTTGGCGTGTTTCTTCAGCGATTTTTAATTGTTTCAGCGTTTGCCAAGCTTTGCCATAACGCATCAAGGCGGACTCAGCATCTTCTAAGGCAAGCAACACACTTTGTTCATAACTTGCCAAGGCGGCTTGGGTCTCTGCATCGGCAATATCGATGTTGGCCTCAAAAGCGCCACCAGCATAAATCGGCCAAGCCAGTGCAGCAGCTATGGAATTGGTGAGTGAAGCAGCCGAGAAAAGATCGCTGAAGACACGTGTGCTGCTGCCAATTGCACCTGTTAATAAAAAGCTAGGGAAACGATCGGCATGGGCATAAGAGGCGTTGGCAGTGGCGGCTGCAAATGCACGTTCGGCTTGTTGGATGTCAGGGCGACGTTTAAGTATATCCGAACGCAATCCAACAGGCAGACGGTCAGGAGGCATGGCCAGCGGCGCATATTTTTGCAGCAGTTGGGCATGTGTTTCTGGTGTTTGGCCTGTTAACACCGCAATACGATAGATGCGGGTGTTGATTTCAGCTTCAAGGTTGGGCAAGCGGGCTTGATAAGCTTCACGTTCACCTTGGGCACGCGCCAAATCAAAGCGGGTGGTGATACCATTTTCAGCTTGTACGCGGGCAATCTCTTCGATGTCTTGCAGCAATTGGATATCTTGTTGAGCCGAGGCCAACTGTCGCTGCAAACCACGCACTTGAAAATAGTTGCTTGCCACTTCAGCAACCACAGCAAGTAAGAGGTCTTGCTGCATAGCTTGTTGCATGCCTAAATTTGCTTGGGCTGCGGCAACAGCATAACGGGTGCGGCCAAAAAAGTCGGGCTCCCAGCTTGCTTGAAGACCCGCATTAAAAGTATTGCGGGTGCCTGAATTGGTGCCAAAACTATTTTGCTTGCTGTAGCGGTTGCGGCTGGCATTGGCATTGGCTTGCAGAGTGGGTAAATAGCCTGCACTCGCCAAATCTACGGATGCCTTGGCTCTTTCGATGTTTGCCAAAGCCACTGCCAAATCACGATTGTTTTGGCTGGCTTCAGTGATGAGTTGGTTAAGCACAGGGTCGTGCATATTGCGCCACCAATCGCCTTCGGCAAAAGGGTTGAGTGTTTCATCCAGCTTAAGTTGACCAAGCATATGTTGGGCATGCCAAGTATCTTTAGCTTTGAAGGAGGGGGGTGTGTAATCGTTAGAGGAGGCACACGCATGGAGTAGCCAAAGCAGCGGGAAGAAAAGCATTAGTCTCAACCACATCTTCACACCTGCTCCTTATGTTGCACAAGTTCAGCTTCAAGCTTGCGGCCTGTAGCTTGGGGTGAAGCACTGTGTTGCGACCAAAGGCGATACATCACAGGCACGATAAATAAAGTTAAAAATGTTGCAACCAATACCCCAGAGAGAATGACAGTGCCAATCACCAAGCGTGTTTCAGCACCAGCGCCTGATGAGAGAATAAGGGGTAGAGCACCCATGGCAGTGGTGAGTGCGGTCATGATGATAGGACGCAGACGTTTACCCGAAGCTTCTAAAATAGCTTCGTGAAAATCTTGCCCTTCATCACGCAGTTGGTTGATGAATACCACAATCAAAATACCATTTTTAGCCGCAATACCGATGAGAATAATCAAACCAATTTGGCTATAAATATTTAAGCTC
>JAJFLD010000162.1 GCA_021772875.1 Ghiorsea sp.
GCGACCACACTAAGCGCGCGAAGGCACTTCCGCTTTGCCTAGGGTGATAAAGTCGGAGCCGCCTGAAACTTCTTCAAATACGGTTTTGTTATCATCCAAGGCATCACGCGATTGGTCAACATAAGCCAATTGCACAGTTTCACCTTTAATCATCTGACCTGCATCAGGTTGCTCTTGGCCTGTGAACATACGGAACAAGGTGGTTTTACCCGCACCATTGGCGCCGATAATGCCCACGATGCCACCGCGCGGCAGACTAAAGTTTAAATCTTCAACCAAAACACGGTCGCCAAATCCTTTACGGATGTTTTCAGCTTGGAAAACGATGTCACCCAAACGCTCTCCCGCAGGGATAAAGATTTGTTTGGTGGCATTGCGTTGCTGCACTTCTTTGCTTGCCAACTCATCAAAGGCTTTAAGACGCGCTTTGGATTTGGCATGACGGCCTTTGGTGCCTTGGCGCACCCATTCCAACTCTTCTTTAATCGCTTTTTGGCGCGAAGACTCTTCTTTGCTCTCTTGGCTTAGGCGTGCATCTTTTTGCTCAAGCCATGATGAGTAGTTGCCTTCAAAAGGAATCCCTTTGCCGCGATCAAGCTCTAAAATCCAGCCAGCCACATTGTCCAAGAAATACCTATCATGCGTCACGGCAACCACTGTGCCTGTATAGTCGTGCAAGAAACGCTCCAACCATGCTACGGATTCAGCATCCAAATGGTTGGTAGGCTCATCAAGCAGTATCATGTCTGGGTTGGACAACAAAAGGCGGCACAAGGCCACACGGCGGCGCTCACCACCAGAGAGCTTGGTGACATCGGCATCCCACTCAGGGAGGCGCAGCGCATCGGCTGCGATATCAAGCTTGCGTTGCAAATCATGACCATCAGCAGCATTGATAATATCTTCAAGTTTGGCTTGTTTCTTGGCGAGTGCATCAAAGTCGGCATCGGGCTCGGCATAGGCTGCATAGACTGCATCCAAATCAGCCAAAGCATCTTTCACTTCTTTGACGGCTTCTTCCACATTGCCGCGCACATCTTTGGTGGGGTCTAGCTCTGGCTCTTGCGCCAAGTAGCCAATCTTGATGCCATCAGCAGGTCGTGCTTCACCCAAAATTTCGGTGTCTAAGCCAGCCATGATTTTAAGTAGGGTTGATTTACCAGAACCATTCAAACCCAACACGCCAATCTTGGCCCCTGGGAAAAATGATAACCAAATATCATCGAGAATTTTCTTTTTACCGCCAACAACTTTGCCAACGCCTTGCATGGTGTAGATATACTGATGTTCTGCCATTTGAATTTCTTAACCCCTCTTTTTGCCCATTGGATGTGAGCGATTCACTTCATCGTGCAACTGGGTGCGCGAAACATGCGTATAAATCTCAGTTGTGGTGATGTTTTCATGCCCAAGCAATGTTTGTACTACTCGCAAGTCTGCACCATGATTCAACAAATGTGTAGCAAAGGCATGGCGCAAGACGTGTGGTGATGGCAGCGGTGATATGCCCGCTTGTATGGCATATTGATGTACACATTGCCACAGCGTTTGACGTGTTAAATGTTTACCACGGCTAGGAAAGACATAAATACTTTTGTCTTTACGCCTTGCCAACCAAACATTCAGCCATTCTTCTGCTTCATCACCATAAGGCACTTCACGCTCCTTATTACCTTTACCAATCACTCTCAGCGTTTGCTGTATACGATTAATATTGTTGATCTTCAGCCCTGCCAACTCTGAAACACGTAAACCCGTGGCATACAACAACTCCAATAAACATCTATCGCGAATACCTTTGTTGGTGGTTGTGTTTGGTGCTAAAAGTAATGCTTCAACATCTGCTTCACTCATATGTTTGGGCAAACGCAATGATGACATCACACGCATCACATCTTGTAGCGGAAAATCATCGCGCATTTTTTCATTCTGCAAATAATGAAACCATGTCGCCATGGCACTGCGCTGCCGCTGAATACTGCTATGAGCCAAACTTTTCTTTTGTAATAAGGTTAAATACGCTCTGACATGCTCTGCCGTGGCCGTAAACGCTGAGCTTGAGGCATCTTGTGAGTGCACAAAGGCCTGAAAAGATAATACATCAGATAAGTAGGCCTCAACCGTTAACGATGACCAGCCATAAAGCATGGCCATACGCTGTAATATACCTTCAATTTTTTCTTTATGAGTCATCGTTATGTCTTGCATACAAGCAAGACAATAACAGAATTAATGTGCTTCTTCTTCCTTTTCTTTCAAGAAAATTTCAGCATTTTTACCGATGATGATTAATAATATCGTCGAATAAATAAATGTGGAAAGCATAATCACACCAATAACGATGGCCGTAAACATCTCAATGTGTGCAAATGTTGGTGGAATCATCATCAACATCACAATGGATAAACCACCTTTAATACCCGCAAAAGTTAACACACCCCACCAACGAAAATTAACACTTGTCATCTTGGTGGTTTGGTTGGTAATCAAAGCAAATTTTGCCATCATCAAAGCGCGAATCACGGTAGTGGCTAAAAACATCACAATAATTTCAGTTTTGTATTTCCACATCATGTCCAAATCAATCACTTCAGCCATAGCCACAAACAAAACGGTATTGGCAACCACTGCCAGCAATTGGACATCTTCTTTGGTACGCAGATGACGCTCCCGCTCTTCTACAGTGGCTTTGATTTTATTGAAAATCACTGTAATCACATTTGCTGAAGAGCTTGTTTTATCTGATTCTAATTGCAGCTCGGCGGCTTCTTGCTCTAGCTCTGCATCACTATTCTCTACCGCTTGTGTCATCATATGGTTCAAAGTGATGATGGCAAAAATACATGCTAAAATACCTGATAAATGCAAGTGTGAATGGGCTCCAAACATATTCAAGAACACATAAAAATATTCAGCCATTTCAAAGGCACCGTAACCCGATAAAAGTACAATCATCAATTCGGCTATTCTATTGGTCGTTATTTTCATCAATATTAAGCCTATATATCCGATGATAATGCCCACAAGCGCAGAACCCAAAACAACAATAAAACTAATCTCTGCCACATATGCAACTGTAATGCCTTCACCATCTAAGGCATAAAGGCCAATAAAAACAAAAACAATCAATGCTGTTGCATCGTTGAACAAACTCTCCCCTTCAGCCAATATTTTAAGGCGGTGAGGAAGCTCGAAATTGGAAAAAATACTTACAACAGAAACGGGGTCGGTGGCAAGCACCATAGCAAACAATAATACAATTGCTGCCGTAGAAAGTTGATATTGCCCAAATAAAGTGTCTGCGGTTAACAAAGCCAAACCAACAGATAAAGAAACAGCAATCACTGCCAAATAAAACAAACTAAAACCATGCTCTTTCAAATCAGCAATGGTGAGCTCTAAAGAATCCGTAATCAACAAAACGGGCAACAGGAGCAATACCAGGGCTGCAAAATGCGTTGTATCACCCGTCAACATAGGGGTACCCGCAAATAAATAGTGCGTAATAAACGAAAGGCCTATCAAACCCAGTGGTGAAGGTATTTTAAACTTTTCTTCTAAAAGCAATGCTATGAATAATATTCCAGAAATTACCAATAATGTGACAACCATTTTTTTTAACCCTCTCTCGCTCAAATAATAGCCTAAACTATAAACAAAACCTAGCTCCAGAGCACTGCTCTGAATACTTTTCCCTAAAATACTTTTAAATGCCATAGCACAAAACAAGCCAACTTATCAAACAAGCATAAAAAAAGGCAGAGCGTAAGTGCTCTGCCTTTCCCTATTTTTCAAGCTTTTAAAGCTTTTAAAGCAGTGATTAAGCTTCTTCTGCTTCTTCCAACAAAGCTTTCATCGACAAACGAATTTTACCGCTGCGATCAACTTCCAATACTTTCACTTGAACAACATCACCTTCGCTCAATTCATCGGCAACCTTTTCAACACGTTTGGTCGCGATTTGAGAAATATGCACAAGCCCATCGGTTTGACCCAAAATGCGTACAAATGCACCAAAATCCATCACTTTAACCACAGTGCCTTCATAAGTTGCGCCGACTTCAACTTCAGCCACAATGTCTTCAATCATTTTCTTCGCAGCTTGACCAGCATCACCAGTCACCGCAAAGATGGTGATGGTTCCATCATCAGCAATATCCACTTTAGCACCTGTTGCTTCAACGATACCACGAATCACTTTACCACCGGCACCAATCACTTCACGGATCTTGTCCGATTTGATTTTCATGGTGAACATACGTGGTGCATGATCTGCAACATCAGAACGTGCTTGTGTCATACACTTGGCCATTTCACCCAAAATATGCATACGGCCACCATTGGCTTGAGCCAAAGCTTCACGCATGATTTCACGCGTCAAACCACCGATTTTAATGTCCAATTGAAGTGTAGTAACGCCTTCAGAAGTACCTGCAACTTTAAAGTCCATATCACCAAGATGATCTTCATCACCCAAAATATCAGACAATACTGCATAACCATCTTTTTCTAAGATAAGACCCATGGCAATACCAGCAACAGGCGCTTTGATAGGCACACCAGCATCCATCATCGCAAGCGAAGTACCACAAACAGATGCCATGGATGATGAACCATTCGACTCTGTAATTTCAGAAACAGAACGGATGGCATAACCAAATGCTTCCATGCTTGGCAATACCGCTTCAATACCGCGTTTTGCCAAACGACCATGACCAATTTCACGGCGACCTGGAGGGCCCATGCGACGCGCTTCACCTACAGAGTAAGGTGGGAAGTTGTAGTGCAACATGAAACGCTGCTTAGTCACACCTTCCAAGCTTTCTGTGGTTTGCATATCCGATTCAGTACCTAAAGTGATGGTCACCAAAGCTTGGGTTTCACCACGGGTAAACAAAGCTGAACCATGTGTGCTTGGTAATACGCCAACTTGGCAATCAATGGCACGTACATCAGAAGTAGCGCGACCATCAATGCGTGGGTTGCCATCAATGATAGAGCGACGAACAACCGACTTCTCTAAGCTCTTCATCGCAGAAGAAACATCATTGCTTGTATACTCGCCTGGATTTTCTTCAGTACCTACGAATTTTTCAACTGACGCTGCACGAATAGCTTCTAATTTTGTTGAACGCGCAGATTTATCTACGATGCCATAAGCTTCGCGTACATCTGCTTCAAAAGCTGCATTGATAGCAGTTTGAACGTCTGCATTACCCGCTAAAGCAACCACTAATTTTTCTTTACCTGCATCTTTCGCCAAAGCTTCAATGGCATCAATAACAGGCGCATAACCTTCTTGACCGAAGATAATAGCATCAATCATTTTCTCTTCAGACAATTCTTTGGCTTCAGACTCAATCATCAATACCGCATCGCGAGTACCGGCTACAATCAAATCAAGATCAGAGTTTTCCATTTGTTGGTATGTTGGGTTCAACACAAATTCACCATCAATCAAACCAACACGTGAAGCTGCAATAGGCTCAGCAAATGGGATGTCAGAAATGGCCAATGCTGCAGATACAGCATTGATTGCAATAATGTCAGGGTTGGTTGCATCATCTGCTGAAATAACAGTTGCAATCACTTGGGTTTCATGAAAATAACCTTTAGGAAACAATGGGCGGATAGGTCGATCTATCAAACGCGAGGTTAATGTTTCTTTTTCTGATGGGCGGCCTTCACGTTTTACAAAACCACCAAGGAAACGACCTGCTGCATATGTTTTCTCTTGGTAATGCACTGTCAAAGGCATGAAATCTACGCCTTGCAGTGGTGTTTTTGCTGCAGTTGCAGCTACATGGACAACAACATCGCCCACTTGTGCTAAAATTGAACCACCAGCTTGACGTGCAACACGGCCCGTTTCAAAGCTGATTTCGCGACCGGCAACCGTCGCCTTACTTGTTTTAATATTAAACATAATCTTCCTTTCACGAGCCCCTGCCCGCGCATTTATTTTTTCTATTCCTTACCTACTATGGAACCTTAACGTGCATTCCCTATCATGCTACACAATCACATAAAGAAAAAGCGACCCTAAGGCCGCTTTCTCCATATAAACTTATTAACGACGCAAACCTAAACGCTCAATCAAGTTGCGATAACGACCGAAGTCTTCACCTTTAAGGTATTTCAACAAGTTACGACGTTGACCTACCATTTTCAACAAACCACGACGCGAATGATGATCTTTGTGGTTATCTTTGAAGTGACCTGAAAGACCGTTGATACGTGTTGTCAAAAGTGCAACCTGCACTTCTGGTGAACCTGTATCGCCTTCTTTAATGGCATATTCAGCCATCACTTCATTTTTTTGTTCTGTTGTCAAAGACATGTTATTTTCCTTGTGTTTCTTATACTCACTACAACCCGAGAGAACATGCGGAACACATAAAACCCCAGCATTGAGCGGATGCGCAGCATAACTATAGGCCGGTGGTAAGTCAAAGCTATTCAACACTATACAAGCACCTCTGGCTACCACCCAGCCAAAATTAGGACGCTATCACAATGCTGTCATGCAGAGGCCACAGCTTAGCATCATGATAAATGTAGATAGCTTGATTGATTATAGGTTTCCTCAATTGCGCCAACGTGCTGGCTTGTTGCTTAAACCCATCACCATTGCTTTAAGGTTGCTCTTTCATGAAAAAGAGCTGCAACGCTTTGCTATACGTTATCCCCATCTCAAAGGTTTGGACTTTGTGGAACAAATGCTGGATCATTTCTCCTTCAGCTACAGCCTAAAACGCCGCGACATAGAACGCATTCCCGTACAAGGTCGGGTGGTGATTATTGCCAATCACCCCATAGGCACACTTGATAGCGCTGTATTACTCAAAATGGTCGGTGATGTGAGGCCTGACGTTAAAACAATGGCCAATGAAATCATGAGCGATATTAGCCAAATTCAAAGTTTATTGCTGCCCGTCAACAATATGCGTGGCAGCTCCTCAAAAGAGCAGCTCAAAGCTGTGTATCAACATTTAAATCATGAAGGTGCGCTTATAATTTTCCCCGCTGGCGAGGTTTCACGCATGGGGCCAACAGGCATCAAAGATGGCACCTGGAGCGTTGGTTTTTTGCGCATAGCTTCAGCCACGCGCTCACCTATCCTTCCTATCTTTGTTGATGGTCGCAACTCCATGTTTTTTTATGCCTTATCCATGATTGCCAAACCCCTTTCCACCTTATGGTTGGTGCGCGAAATGTTTAAGCAGGCTTATCGATCGGTAGCGATTACGATAGGTGATTTGATTGCTTATGAGTCCTACCAAAAAACCAATTTATCTGTAGCTGCAAATGTAAAATTATTCCAACGCCACTTGTATCGCATTGGCAAACAAAAATCAGGCTTGTTTGAAACAACATCTGCCATCGCTCATCCCGAAAAACGACAGCCCCTACGCCAAGAAATTAAAGCCTGTGAGCTGCTTGGGGAAACATGGGATGGCAAAAGCATTTATTTATTTCACTATCAACCTGACTGCTCCATCCTAAGAGAAATCGGTAGATTACGAGAGCTTTCATTCCGAGCTGTAGGTGAAGGCACTGGTTTTCGCCGCGATACCGACCACTACGATCAATATTGTAATCAATTGATTCTTTGGGATGATGATGCTTTAGAGATTGTGGGCGCTTATCGTTTAAGTGCATCAAAATCAGTATTAGAAAAATATGGTCTTGATGGGATTTATACCCAAAGCTTGTTTGCTTTCAAAGCAGACATGGATCCTATCATCAAACAAGGTTTAGAGCTGGGCAGAAGTTTTGTGCAACCCAAATACTGGGGCAAACGCAGCTTGGATTATTTGTGGTTTGGCATTGGTGCATTTTTACGCAAATACCCTGAATACCGTTACCTCTATGGCCCTGTAAGCATCAGCGGCACTTACCCTCCTGCAGCCAAAGATTTGCTGGTTTATTTCTTTGATTTGTATTTTGGTACATCCCAATGTGAGGCCGTCGCACGTGTGCCATATCGCTTAAATCCCACCACGCAAAATGATTTGGTTGCCCAATTCTCAGGCACTGATTACAAAAGTGATTTTAAACATTTGAAAGCCAGCTTAAAACACATGGGATTTGTTGTACCTACGCTGCTCAAACAATATGCGGAGGTATGTGAGCATGGTGGTGTTCGATTTATTGATTTTAATATCGACCCTGATTTCGCCAACTGCATTGACGGTCTGGTTGTAGTTGATATGAGTAAGTTATTACCTAATAAATACGAACGTTATATCCAAGAAAAAAATTAACGCCTAAAACAAGACTTTGTGAATTGCCAATCCTTTTGATCATCTTATAAAATAATAACGCTATAGCTCAACCCCTAAGTCAATTTTACCAAAACTCCGTTTTTGAGTCTCGTTGCCTAATTTAAATACCAGTCATGGCTGATAATTTATAGTTACAGACATTTCCTGTGTCGCTGTTGGTGAAGGAAGAGGTGTAGTCCCCGTTGCAACTTTAGGAAAAAAATGTGCCGTTGGCACAGAAACAGATACTTTTGCTTTCAAGCTGCCGCCTAACTGAAATTGAACATCACTCGGAATGTTAGGGATAGTAAATGATGAGCTTCCATAAGCAAGATTAACATCCCAAACTAATTTTGACGTTGTGGCATCAGACAGGACAAGAATTGTAGCGCTGGCATAATAGTTACTCTGAGTAACATCATTTGACCAAACCAGTCGATTACCAGCTTGATTCGCTTGTGCGCTCAACGGTGTTGTGAAAACAGGAGAAACTTGCACCACACCTCCCGCCGAAAACAAACCTCTAGCTGTCCAGGAACCATTCGCATGGGTGCCAATACCATAGGCTCTAATTTGATACAAATTGGAATAAACATCATTAAAACTCTTTCTGCTAAAGCCGACTGCCGCTGCATAAATATCGTCTGGCAATAACAAACCTCCCTCTGCCGCTACCTGAACATCACCGAGACTCATACTATAGACATCATAACCCACAAATGGGAAAATAACGGGCTGAACCTTTGCCAATAATGTTGGTGTAAAAGGCGGCGCAGAGAAACTTGTTGTAATCGTGGGTATACCACCAGCCCCCTGAACTGCTTGCGTCGTATAAGTTTGAGTCCCAAGGTTAATAGATTCAGCAGCAGCACCAGTTAGT
>JAJFLD010000163.1 GCA_021772875.1 Ghiorsea sp.
GTGCTTTCGCGTATGGCAAGGGCGAGTTGGCTTGATGCTATGCAATCGGATGCAATCCGCACCGCGCGTGCGATGGGTGTGGCAGAGCATAGCTTATGGTGGAAACACAGTGCACGTATGACGGCGATTCCTGTGGTGACCATGTTTGCTTTGCAAATGGGAGCTGTGTTGGGTGGGGCCGTGATTACTGAAACCGTATTTGATTGGCCGGGGCTTGGTTTGCTCACCATTGAAGCCATTCAAAGCCGTGATTATCCGCTGGTGCAAGGCTGTGTATTGATTATTGCCTTATTTTATGTGGCGGCAAACCTTATCGCAGACCTACTCAATTTATGGCTTGATCCAAGACAAAGGGCTGCGGCATGATGTTTTTAAAAGCGGTGCCGAAAAGTGTTTATTTTTGTTTATTATTACCATTTTTATGTGTATTGGTGGCGGGTTTGCAAGCTGTAGATGGCCATACCGTTGATTTGGATCGGGTATTGCAATCTACAAGCGCAAACCATTGGTTAGGCACGGATGTGTTAGGGCGCGATATATTATCAAGGTTGGCAGAAGGCATTGGTTTATCTTTTTCAGTGGCTTTGATGGTGATGAGTTTGTGTGCTGTGATTGGTATCAGTGTGGGCATGGTGGCAGCATGGTTTGGCGGTTGGGTGGATAGTTTGCTGATGCGCTTTGTCGATATTGTGCTTTCTTTTCCGGGTATTTTATTGGCGATTGCTTTGGCTGCCGTGCTTGGTCCGGGCGTGGATAAGCTGGTGATTGCACTGGCAGCTGTTGGCTGGGTGGGTTTTGCGCGTTTAACAAGAGCGCAAGTGATGTCATTGCGCCATGCACAATATGTGGAGGCTGCGGTTGCCAGTGGTCAGTATACGTTTGTGATTGCCACCAAACATTTATTGCCCAACATCGCACCACCTTTATTGATTGAAGCAAGTTTTGGCCTTGCGGCAGTGATGATTGGTGAAGCAGGTTTATCCTTTTTAGGCATTGGCATTCAGCCGCCTGATGCCTCACTTGGTACCATGATTCGTGAGGGTTCACAATTGATGTTGGTGGCACCTGCGCAAGTCTTTTATCCCGGTTTGATGTTATTTTTATTGGTGATGGCAGCTAATATTGCAGGTGATGCGTTGCGTGATTATTTGGATGTGCGTTCGCAGCGTTAGTTTTTGTGTAAGTTTAAGCCTTCTATAGCTGTGCAAAATTGGTGTAGTGCTTGGGCTAAGGTGTTGGAGAGTTCGGCATGATGCATTAAACCATGCACATCTAAGCCACTACCCAAGAGTGGTATGTCGGTTGTAGGTATTAAAATGATACCTGACATGGTTTGCAACACTTCTTTTAAAGCCGCTTGTGCATGGGTAGCGCGCGGCGAGGTGTTGATTAGCATGATAGGTTTATCAATAAACTCTTCACCACTGACCAACCAATCTAAAGCATTTTTCATCACGCCACTGATACCGTGTGCATACTCAGGGCTAGAGATGACCAAGCCATCGGCAGCAGCTATTGCAGCTTTGAGTTGCTGCACCGTTTCAGGGGTTGAATGGGCTTCAAGATCAGGATTGAACAGTGGAATATTCGCCATCTTTTCAAACAGAGCGACTTGGATGTTTGTCGGCGCTAAGTGTTGTAGCGCTTGGGTTGTAGCAGTATTGTACGAGCTGCTACGCAAACTTCCTGACAAAGCCAATAAACGATAGGGTTTCACATAAGGCTCCTTATCAAGAGACAACCAAAACAACATTTATTCACTTGGCACACCTTGCGTTTTGCTTTTGCGCGCTTCATCTATCATATAATCGACGGCCGCCTTTAATCTACCATTGGAACAGGCATCACAACCGCCTTTGGCAGGCATGTCGCCATTGCCACGAATAGCGATTTCATAAAGTTTATCGCGTCCTTGATCCAACAAGACTGCCCAAACGTGTTTGTCGACACCGGGTGCACCCATCAAAGATGTTTGGTGGCACATAGCACAACTGGATTGATAAAGTTTCTTACCATCAGCCAAGCTGTAGGATGTTTTGATGTTTACAGATGTAGGCGGGGATTCGCTTTTGATGGATTTGAGGTAATCGGCAATAGCTAAGAGGTCTTGTTTGTGGAGAAAACGTAAGCTGTTATGTTCTACACCTTGCATGGGTCCATTTAAGGTGCTGTGTGTTGGCATTTCATTGTTGATGAAAATATTAGCGACGGCTTCATTGTTTAAACGCTTCAAACCTTGTGAGGTGATGTTGGGTGCGTAATAATCTTCCACAAAAGCCCCTGCCAGATAATACTCTTTTTTGGGTACCCCCAATACATTCAGTTGAGTATGACACAATGCGCAGTGCCCAGCACCCTCCACAATAAATGCACCTCTATTCCAAGCGGAGGAATGATTTACGTTGGTTTGAAATTCGCCCGAGGAAAAGGTAAAATACAATAAACGCCAGCCCAATTGCAGAAAGCGATAATTAAAAGGCCAATGCATGTTTTGAGCATGATTGCTTTGGTGCACCGCAGGCACAACATCCAAGTAAGCTTTGATATCTAAAACATCCTGCACGCTCATTTTGTTGAAATAGTTGTAAGGGAAAACAGGATAATAATAGGAGCCATCAGGCGAGATGCCTTCACGCACAGCTTTCACAAATTGTGCATCCGTCCAATTGCCAATGCCGGTTTCTTTATCAGGTGTGATATTGGGTGCATACAACGCACCAAAGGTTGTGTTGATTTTTAAGCCACCAGCAAAAGCCGCACCAGCATTTTCTTCATTGGTATGGCATGTGAAACAATCGCCCATTTTGAGCAAATATTCACCGCGTTTGATTTGTTCAGGGGAGTGTTTGGCGGCGGCCAAGTTGAGGGGGGGATAGTTTGAGTCGCTGGTGGCAATGGTGTGTGGCACAGTGGTGTTCTCATCTGCCCATGCTGTTGGCAGAAGCCATAAAAATATAAAAATGATAACACTCAAAATTTTCGTATTTTCGTAAGTATGAACAAGGCAAGTTTTGTATTGTTTTGCGGATAACATGGCTTAGTTTTATGCCTTGTGGCTACTGGTTCAACCAAGCGAATGCTTCATCCATATCATCAAAGTATTTGATTTCACCAGAGATAAACCACGCACCCACTTTAGCAGTGATTTCTTGCCAATGTTTGTTGCCATAAATAGCGATTTTATCAAATTCATTGCCATGTTTTAACCCAAGCTTTAAATCATCCCAAGCTGCACGCAAAGCCCATCCTTCTAGCTCCGTACCATCAATGAAAACTTTTACTTTGGGTTCTTTGATGCCTGCTAAAGCTGAATCTAACATGGGTGTAATCACTTCATAATCTGCGTGTGTTAATGTGCCAATGGCCTTTAAGGAAAGAAAAAAATCACTGCCATTGCTTTCAATGCCAATGGATAAACCGTGTCTTTTGGTGATGGTCATAGGCTTGCTCCTTTATAAGGCGTATAACACATTGATGCTGTGTGGGCATTTATAAGTTTATTTAATTTTTAGTATGACAACAAAATAGACTGCTATCAATCCTTTGCAGCTTTTTACGGCATGTTTGGACAGGCAAAAGGATTTGGCACGTTTTTCGCTTACCCTTTAAATGATTAAGCAGTTTTTTAGTTTTTAGGAGGAATCATCGTGGATATAGCAACGCTTATAGGCATGGTTGTTGCCTTTGGTCTGGTTTTATTTGCCATTGGTGATGCTGTCACGGGTTTTATTGATATCAATTCGATTGCTATTGTGGTGGGCGGTACAGTAGGTGTGCTCTTGGTGGCATATCCGATGGCAAACGCGCTTGGTGTGATGAAAATCATTCTTAAAACCGTTTTAAATAAACCGACACATGGCCCAGCAGTGATTAGTGAGCTGGTTGATTTGGCACAAATTGTGAGGAAAGAGGGTATTCTTGCTTTGGAAAGCAAGGTGGGCGACATTGAGCATAAGTTTATGGCCAAAGGCTTACAAATGGCTATTGATGGACAAGAACCAAGTGAAATCGAATCAATTTTGTACATGGAAATGGATAAAATTGGTGAGCGGCATCTGCGGGGTGCGGATATGATGACAGCACTTGGCACCTTTGCCCCTTCTATGGGTATGGTTGGAACCTTAGTGGGCTTGGTGTTGATGTTATCCAACATGGAAGACCCTTCATCCATTGGCCCATCTATGGCCGTGGCGTTGTTAACCACATTTTATGGCGCATTGATGGCCAATATTATTTTCTTGCCTATGGCAGCCAAATTAAAAACACGCAGCAAAGATGAATTGTTGGTGCTTGAAATCATTTTGACGGGTATCCAGTCGCTTGTTGCGGGGGAAAATCCGCGGGTGATGGAGCAAAAGCTGCATGGCTTTTTACCACCTTCCATCCGTGTATCGGCATTCGATTAAACGCCAATGGCTAAGCGTCAAAAAAAACCAGATCCAGTACCGCCCCATAAAGACCCTGGTGCAGCATTGTTTCTAGAGTTAATGATGCAAATGTTAGCATTTTTTATTCTACTCACCTCTATTGCAGTGATTGTGGATGAGCGCCGTATGGCGGCCATTGGCTCCTTGGCAGGCACATTCAGCCCCTTGCCCGCAGGGGCTAATATCGCTGAAGGCAAAGGCCCATCTTTGCCTGCCCGTGATATTGTTGATGGAAGCCAAGCACCTAAACGAACCGCCAAAGAATTGACGGAGCTATCCAGAGAGCTGGGATTGGGTGATGCTATTCATGCCTTACCCTTGGAGAATAATACTGTGCGGGTTCGGTTTCCTGAACATATCGCATTTGCAGCAGGACAAGTTGAAATTTCAACAACCATGTACCCTTTGATTGATAAATTAGCGGAGATGTTTCAACAGCCAGAAGTGATTGAAATCCGTGTGGAAGGCCATACCGATGACACACCAACACGGGGTTCAATGTTTCCATCCAACTGGGAACTCTCAGCAGCTAGAGCCATGAGTTTATTTCATGCATTATCTGAGCGTGGCGTGCCCAATGGTCGTATGATTGCAGCAGGTATGGGCGATAAACATCCAGTTAAAGGTAAGCCAGAATTAAGCCGTAGGGTAGAAATTATTCTTAAATTTAGACCTGTTACCACAAGGCCTGAAACGCATATGGAAGCCAGTACAAAGCCAGTGCCAACGGACGACACCATGGCTGTGCAACCGAGCAAGAGTTTTTAGATGGCACGTAAAAAGGCCTTAGAGCCTGAAATTTTACCCGACCCAGAAGCGTGGATGGTCACATTTGCTGATTTAATCAGCCTGATGCTGACGTTTTTTATTCTGCTTGTTTCTATGTCTACTTTGGATAAAACAGGTTTGACGGATGTATCCACTTATTTTGAGAAAGCTGTGTCTGTGTTGAGTTCAGGTGCCGGTACAGAAATTAGCATTGTTCAGCCTTTAGAGTTGCAGCGTATTGTTTCACGGCAAGAGTTGATGCTGGCCATGCGTCAAAATAGTAACGTTATTTTGAAAAACAGCACACTTGAACATCATGTTCGTTCGTTGATTGTAAAAAATCGTTTGTATTTACGCATGGAGGATTTGGCTCTTTTTGAAGCTGGTTCGGCACGCTTAAAACCTGAACACATTGAGGCCATTAAAAGGCTAGCGCAAATGTTAGCGACTTCACCTGGTTTAATCAGCGTGAATGGACATACCGATTCGAACCCCAAATTAAGCCGTCAATTTCCAGACCCTTGGAGCTTAAGCTTAGCTAGAGCGGCATCAGTCTTGCATATCCTTGAAGCAGAAGGTGTCAATGCTGGGCGATTGTCGTTGGCAGGTTATGGCCCTTCACGACCCGTATCCACAGATGCAACAGTGTATGGCCGAGAGAAGAATAGGCGCGTTGATATTGTTGTTTATCGTTAAGGCAAAAAGTTTGAGGAGTTGGTTTCATGGCTGATGAGAAAGCAGAAGAAAAAAAAGAAGAAAAGAAATCATCGGGTGGTTTGTTGCCTATTATCAATTTAGTGCTGTTGTTGTTGGTGTTGGCAGTTGGTGGTTTTATTGCTTGGAAAATTGTGAGCGCGGAATCAACCGCACCTGCCACACAAGAAGAATCGGAATCAACTGAAGTGATCGAAATGCCTGTGGCTGAAGATATAGACCCTTTGGCAGTGCCTGTGTTTGTTGATATTGCAGATGTGACCATCAACTTAGCCGACACAGATGTGAGCAGATTTCTACGCGCCAAGATTAAGTTAGAGCTACACAGTGAAGAATCACAACTGCGTATAGAACAATATAAAATTAAAATTGATGATATGATTATTACACTGCTTTCAAGCAAAACATTTGCGGAGATTCGTACCCCGCAGGGAAAATATGATTTAAAAGAAGATATTGTGTATCGCATCAACCGTTTGGTTGGCGGAAAACCTGTGAAAAATATGTACTTCACCGATTTTGTTTCGCAATGAGCCAAAGCCCTGACATAGCAGCAGATGCAGCTGAACCTATCCTCGCACCAGAAGAGATTGATGCATTGATGAAGGCGGTGGTGCCAAGTGAGCAGACAGATGCCATGTTTGCAACCCTGCCACCTGTTGCGCAACCGGAGCATGTAGAAGCCTTTAGTTTTGAAGCGACGGATCAGAATGGTCCAGACCGCTACCCCTTGTTTAGCCACTTGCAACAGCGCATGGCAGAAGCATTCAAAGAGCTTTGGGCAGAGGTGTTTCAGCGCGAAGTAAGCATAGAGACTGATGGTATAGAGCAGCGTGTTTATCAGGATATTTTAAAGGATGATGAGGTTAAACCACAAGTTTATTTTGTGTATGAAGTGCCCGATTATGGGCGCATGGTTGTTGCATGTGAATTGGTATTGGTGATTGCATATATCGATGCGATGTTGGGTGGGCAGGGCGAGGCATTTGATAATGTTGCCGACACGCTTTCACCCGTAGAGCTGCGTTTGGCAAGGCGCGTTGCCGCATCATTAGAGAAATTGCTGGCAGGCATGTGGAAACCCGTATGCGAGATGGAATACAGCTTATATAAAATCGAAGTTGAGGCACAGTTTTTGGCTGTTGCCGCGGCAAAAGAAATGTGTTTTTCAGTACAATTTGAAGTCGAATCCTCTGAAGAATCAGTTGGCTTAATCAGTTTACATTTTCCACGGACTTTCCTCGAACCTGTGTTGGATAAACTACGCACAGTAGACTCAGATGAAACCAAAATCATGGATGCCGAGTGGGCGAAACGATTGGAAAAAAGCATTGCTCAGGTGCCGCTTCTTGCCCGCTTAGAATTTGGGCAATGCCATTTAGATATTCAACAATTTTTAGCGTTAAGAGCAGGTGACTTTTTACCACTTCGTAAAAATGAACACGACCCGGCAACGCTTTGGGTGAGTTCATCACCCATGTTTGAGGCCATGCCAGGCAGTCAAGATGGGCAGCTGGCGGCAGAGCTACTCGCACCCTTAAGCCAAGAGAACAGGGAGATTTAGATGACGGACACAGCAGACGAAAGCAACCCTACATCAGTGCAAAAGCCTGATGCTGAAAGCAGCAGTTCGAAAGTAAACCTTGAAGCGATTATGCATGTGCCACTGGATATCAGTGTTGAGCTAGGCCGCGTGCAATTGCCCTTACATGTGGTGTCACGTTTGCATCGGGGCATGGTTTTGGATTTGAAAAAAGAGGCCAATGCAGAAGTTGATATTTTGGCCAATGGCCGTGTGTTTGCCCGAGGCGAAGTGGTCTCTGCTGATGGTAAACTTGGGGTGCGTGTGGTTGAGGTTGTGCCACAAGGCGACCGTATTCAGAGCTTGTCGTAAACATCATGCAAGAGACAGGTTTTGTTGCCATGATGGCACAATCAATAGGCGCATTGGCTTTGGTTTTAGCTATATTTGCAGGGCTTGTTTGGGCGCTGCGTCGCTTTCAAGATAAAGTGATTCCGCATAAAAGTGGGCAAATGCAAGTGGTGCAACGTTTGCACCTTGATGGCAAAAACAGTGTGATTGAAATTCAACATGGGCAACAACATTACCTTTTGGGGGTTGGTATCAATGGGGTGCAAAAAATAGCAGAGGTTGAAGCTGTGCAAGCAAGCAATGGTCAAGATGATGCGTAGTTTCATGCTGTTGGCCCTGCTTTTGTTGCCCACATCTGTATTTGCAGTTGATGTGCCAACCTTATCCATCAGTTTGGGTGAAACGGAAGACCCTGAGTCTTGGTTCACGGGCTTAAAAATTATTGCCGCACTCACCGTGCTAGCCCTTGCACCATCCATTTTGGTGATGATGACTTCATTTACCCGCATTTTGATTGTGTTTGCTTTCTTGCGACAAGCCTTGGGTACCCAACAGAGCCCACCGACACAAATTTTGGTGGGATTGGCATTGTTTATGACTATTTTTATCATGATGCCAGTATGGAATACGATTGATAGCACAGCTTTAACACCATATTTGAATGAAGAAATCAGCCAATCAGAAGCCATGGATAAAGCCATTGACCCTTTACGTAGCTTTATGCTG
>JAJFLD010000164.1 GCA_021772875.1 Ghiorsea sp.
TGGTCATTTCCCTGGGCATCCAGTGATGCCGGGTGTTTTGATTGTTGAAGCAATGGCCCAAGTTGGCGGTATTTTAGCATTGGCTGCGATTGATGATGATAAAGAGTATTTGATGTATTTCACTGGTATTGATGGGGTACGCTTTCGAAAACCTGTACGACCAGGTGATCAAATCATCTTTGAAATGTCTGTATTGCGTCGACGTGGTGCGATGTGGAAATATAAAGGCGAAGCCTTTGTGGATGGGAAATTGGTTTGTGCGGCTACATTGATGGCAACAGTGTTTCCTAAGGAAGAATCGTGAGCCAACAGATTCATCCATCTGCAGTTGTTTCGGATCAAGCCATACTTGGTCAAAATGTAAAAATCGGGCCGTTTTGTACAGTTGATGCGTTTGTATCATTGGGTGATGGTTGTGAATTGATTTCACATGTGAGCATCACAGGACATACCACCATAGGCAAAAACAATAAATTCTCTCCTTTTGCTAGCATAGGTGCTGAGCCACAGGATTTGAAATACCATGGCGAGGCATCCGAAGTTCATATCGGTGATAATAATACTTTCCGTGAATACACCACAGTGCATAGAGGCACGGAAGGTGGTGGTATGTTAACCAAAGTGGGCAATAATAATTTGATGCAAACTTACACCCACATCGCCCACGATTGTCAGATTGGCAATGATATTGTATTGGCTTGTAGTGCCATTTTAGCAGGGCATGTGGAAGTGCATGATGGGGCTATTGTTGGTGCAATGTCGGCAGTTCATCAATTCTGCCGTATTGGCAGAAATGCCATGTTGGGTGCAACATGCACAGCACTTAAAGATATGCCTCCCTTCTGTATTGCAGGTGGTGGTTATCATATGAGCTTATCGGGTTTGAATGCCGTGGGTTTAAAACGCAAAGGTTTATCCAATGATGACATTCGTGCGCTCAAGGAAGCTTATCGCTTGCTGTTCAAGTCTAAAGCTTTGCTTAAAGATAGGTTGCAAATGGTGGAAGATTTAAATGTAAATAATATTTATGTTGATGAGCTCTTAGCCTTTGTGCGCAATAGTGAACGCGGCGTGATGATGCATAATATGAAAACCAAAGACGATTAAGATAGCCAAGATGGCTGAACAACAACGCATAGGTTTACTTGCAGGTTATGGTGCTTTTCCTTTAGAGCTTGCCCAAACACTAAAAAATGAAGGTTTCGCTGTGCATGTGGTGGCGATCAAAGAGGAAGCCTCAACTGCGATAACATCCATTGCTGACAGTGTTGAGTGGCTGTCTGTGGGGCAAATCAAAGGCCTGATTAAAACTATGCAACAGCATCAAGTTTCAGATTTGATCTTTGCAGGTAAAGTGCAGAAGCTGCATTTGTTCCGCAATTTTAAACCTGATTTGTTGGCAGCCAAAATTCTATTGAAAATTAAAGATAAAACGGATGATTCCTTGATGTTGGGCATTGTTGATGCTTTGGCAGAAGAAGGTATCACCGTGCGTTCACAACTGGCATACGCTGGTGATATGCTGGCAGGTCAAGGTCATCTTTTTGGCCCCAAACCAAGTCAACAACAGATCAAAGATATGCAGTTTGGGTTTCCGCAAGCTAAACACATTGCAGGTTTGGACATTGGGCAAACTATCGTGGTTAGAGACGAGGCAGTGTTGGCCGTAGAAGCGATTGAAGGCACAGATGAAACCATCAAACGTGGCGGCGCTTTAGGTAAAAAAAATGTCACAGTTGTTAAAGTTGCAAAACCCAATCAAGACCCACGTTTTGATGTGCCTGCCATGGGTGTAGGCACTTTGGAAACCATGGCCATGTCAGGTTGTAATGCAATTGGTATTGAGGCGGGGAAAACATTGCTGATAGAACGCGAATTGCTGGCTCAAAGCGCTAAAAAACTTGGCATATCAGTAGTTGGTTTGCAAGGTTAGGCATAAGCCTATTTTACACTGAGCTTTTCTTCGAGGCTTTAAGTTGCTTGCCAGCTCATCCATCAAAAGCTTCAACCTTTCAGTGCCAATCACCTGAATCCTATTGTGCTGAAATGCCATACAATGATTGCTAACGCGCATGCTTTCAATCAATCTACGCTGTGTTGTTTTGATGTAAACCTTGATGAAACATAGGTGAATATATTGATGGTTTTAGGTAAAAAAAGAACATGAGCGGGCAACAAACATACCGTGTCTTGATGTCTGCAGGTGAAACTTCAGGTGATATGCATGCCTCAGCTGTAATCAGAAGTTTAAAGCAACAGCTTCCAGCAGGTCTGAGCCTCGAACTTGCAGGCATTGCAGGGCCGATGATGCAAGCAGAAGGCTGTAAAGCCGTGCGCGACATGCAAGAGCTGAATGTGATGGGTTTTGGTGATGTCATCAAGGCATTGCCACGCATCAAATCGGTAGAACGTGAAATATGTAAGTTTGCAGAAGACTTTAAACCACACATCGTTGTATTGACTGATTTTACAAGCTTTCATCTTGGCTTAGGGCGCAAGCTTAGGGCACAAGGTTATTTTGTAATTCATTATATTGCGCCTAAATTATGGGCGTGGGGCGCAAAACGAATCACCAAATTGCAGCAGTCTCAAAATCGCTTGGCTTGTATCTTCCCCTTTGAAGAAGATTGGTTTGGCTCGCGAGGCATTCAAGCAACATATGTGGGTAATCCAAGTGTCTATGCTTGTCGAGATGGCTGGTCGAAAGATGAGCTGAAAAAACGTCTAGGTTTATCCTCTGAAACACCCTTATTGGCACTTCTTCCAGGTTCACGGCCAAGTGAGTTGAAAAGGCATGTTCAGTTGTTGGCAGACGTTTTCATGGCTTTAAAAGCTAAAAAACCAACATTGGCAGCGGTGGCTACACTAGCGCCAGGCGTAACCAAAGATGCATTAAAACCATTGACAGATGTTGGGGTGCTATTGCTTGAGCGAACAGAAGAAAATTATGCACTTCGAGCAGATGCGGCTGTGGCAGTTTCGGGCACAGCAACATTAGAGCTGGCACTTTGGGATACACCTACAGTTTTGGTATATCGAACCTCGGCATTTTCATGGTTTATTGGGCAGCGGTTGGTGAAAGGGCGCTGTGTTGGTTTGGCTAATATTTTATTGCTGGGTGATGCTTTGAGCGGGCAAGGCATTGTGCCTGAGTTGCTTCAGCATGATTGTACGCTTGAACAGATTCAAGCAAAAATTTTACCTTTATTGGACGATCATCATGATGCTGCTGATCTTCAGCGCCAAGCTTTTTTAAAACTACGTAATATGTTGGGCAAGAGCAATCCCGCAGAAAAACTTGCGCAGATGTGCTGGCAGGAGATGCGTAAGTAGTGGCTGTGTATGCAGTGGGAGATATTCAAGGTTGCTTCAAAGCTTTAGAAGAACTGTTGCAAAAGGTAAATTTTAATCCAGCGCATGATGTGCTTTGGTGCTGTGGGGATATTGTCAACCGCGGCCCAGACTCGCTACAGGTGCTGCGTTATTTAAAGAACCTTGGTGATGCTTGTGTTTGTGTCTTGGGCAACCATGATCTACAACTTTTAGCTTATGCCGCAGGCGGTAAGACATATTTGGGTGATACCTTGGCGGACGTTCTTGCCGCAGATGATGTCGAAGAGCTGATAACGTGGCTTAGGTTTAGGCCGATGTTGCATCATGATGCCATGTTAGGTTGGTGTATGGTGCATGCTGGCTTGAGCCCAGCTTGGACCTTAGCCGAGGCTAAAAAGCGGGCAAGAAAAATTGAGAAGATTCTACGTAGTGATGATTGGGGACATTTTTGTGGACAGTTTCAGCAAAAAGATTATCCACGAAAAGAGCCCAAAGATAAAATCACACGAAAATTTTTTTCAAGTTTGGTCTTTACGCGAACACGCTTTTGTAGTGCGGAGGGTGTGTTTGATTGGTCGCAAAAGACTTCAGTTTCCAAAGGAGGCAATGTTTCTCCTTGGTTTGAACATGCACAAGCAAAGTGGAAGAAAGATTGTCGGGTGGTCTTCGGACATTGGGCGTCCAAGGGTTTGGTCTGCAAGCACAAACATGTTTTTGGTTTAGATACTGGTTGCGTTTGGGGTGGTTCTCTTTCAATGTTAAGCTTGGCGGGTAAAGAAAGGCGTGTTTATAGCGTAAAATGCAAAGCATGTTCATCTAGGGCTTAAGTTGTGTTACCCTTGTCATGATAAATATGCTAAGGATTGGTTTAGGAATAAAAATATGAAATATACACATATGCTTACAATTGTTTGGGTTTCAATCTTTTCGCTGCTGTGTTGTACACCAGCATTTGCGTTTACCAATGCAGGTATTTTTGAAGCCATCATTACCGCCCACCAAAATGAATCAAAACGGGGCAATGTAGATTATATCAGTAAAATTGAACAAGCCCCAGGTACGTACAACACATGGAATATGCTGTTTCGGGTTGATATAAGGGACACTAAAACACGTGATAAAAAAGTGCTTGTGATGCCAACAACACTGAAATATGTAGGCAACGAATTGTATATCAAACACCAATCTTCAGATGTTGACCGCAGAGTGCTGCAAGTGGTGCTGGATGATGTTAAGGGTACCATTAAGGATCTAGAAAACTACACCAGTTCAGACTTGGCAGGGTTTAAGTCCAAGATTGGATATGATGGCAAACGTATGATTTTGGAAGGTCATATCAACATTGCGGGGAAAAATTTGAAAGATGTGCGCAATATTGTCATTGACTTAAGGGATGAAATGGCTTCGTTGTATGAAGATTTGTATGAGGCCAATGCTGATGCCTTGGCAGATTATTTTGATGATGTGTTGGATAAGAGGTATCTGAAAGTATCAAGCACGCAAGCATTTGTTGAAATCATAGGTGGTGATTTTACGGCTACAAATCAGGTGAAACAACGCCGAAGTAAGTTTGGGGATTGGGCTTGGAAGATTCAGCATGTTGATGTTGAGACGATAAATTTAAGTCATGGTTTCGAAGAAATTATTCAACTGCCTACAGGCTCTGGTATATCACAATATCAAACTGAAAAAATGTATGATGATTTGAGCAAACGTATAGGTGTGCGTTTGCCCAAAGGAGCTGAAACTTTCGAAATTAAGGCTTCGCCGCGCAAAGCGGGCATCACCAATATCGTGCTGCAATACCCGTATAGCAAAAAAACGAAGGGTAAAGATATCAGGGAATTCCATGAAAAATTTTCGGAATATGTGACCATGATTTATCCAGTTGCTATGGATATTGTTAAGCAATATGTGCAAGCACCAGAACAACAAAAGGTAAGGTCTTTAAGTGTTGAAGAATTTATGGCGCTTATCAATGATGGTTTGCCATCATTGCCTATCCATGAAGCTCAAGGTGCCTATGGTCAGTGGAAGTTTAAATATAAAGGTGTGGCATATATTGTGACCAACTATAAAAAATATATGATGTTATCTTTTGTTTTCACATTGCCCAACAGCAATCAGTTTGATGAAGCAATCACGTTGATGGAAGATGAGATTGAGGAAAACTATCCTACCTTTGCTGATAAGTATGGTGTGATGGATTATCAGACGGGCCGACGCACCATTAGGGTGAATATGAATATCAACTATGGTGTATTAAGTTCAACAGACATTACAGGACAAAAAATCAAAGAAAAATATGATGCTTTCACACAGCGTATTGCGCCAACACTACAAGCTAAATTAAAAGAGCTTGTGCATATGTAGTAAGCTCTCTTGGCTTAGCTGTTGTCTTTTTGTAGACGAATGGCTTGAAAGGTTTGAAAAGCATTGAATTTTTGTTGGTGCTGTTGATTGTAGTATGCAATAAAGTCTGCATTTAAGGGACGAAGGAAAGGGTTGGTAGCCTTTTCTAAACCCAGTTGAGAGGGAATGGTTGGTTTGTTTTCTAGGCGTGTTTGTTTATCATCTTTGATGCGTTGTTGTAATATCTCGTTTTTACCATCTACAGACTGGGCAAAGCTTAAATTGGATAGGGTGTATTCATGGGCGCAATAGATTTGTGATTCATCATTTAAGGCGGCAAGTGTTTGTAAACTTTGCCACATTTGTGCGTGAGAACCCTCAAAAAGACGACCGCACCCACCACCAAAAAGGGTGTCGCCGCAAAAAAGAGCATCATCAATGATAAATGCAATATGCCCTAAGGTATGACCCGGTACATCCATAGTCTTGATGTTAAGTTCCCCTAAGGTGAATGATCTATTGGCTTGAATGGGTTGGCTAATGCCACGGATGCGAGCTGCATCGGCTTGATTGCCTACAACTTCACATTGGTATAATTCAACAAGTTCTAAGTTGCCATCGGTATGGTCCCAATGGTGGTGGGTGTTGAGGATATGGGTAGGTTTTAAGTTTAGTTTTTGGCATGTCTCTTGCACTAGATTGGCTAGTGTCGGGTCAACAACACAGACGACTTTGGAGTGGAAGTCTTGGATAAGATAGATATAGTTGTCACGCAGTGCAGGTATTTGATGTACGTAAAA
>JAJFLD010000165.1 GCA_021772875.1 Ghiorsea sp.
AACCGCAGCCATACAATAATGCCAATAGTGCCAGTTCACGGGCATCGAATTTACGTTGTGTTGTTTCCAATAAAGCTTGTGTTTGATGTTGTGGTAATGTTTTGGGTAAGCGTTTGCCTAGTTTGGGTGAGCGAATACCTGATGCAGGGTTGTCAGTGCAATATTTTTGGCGAAGGGCAAAAGAAAATAAGCTTTTAAGCGCGGATAAACGTCTTGCTAATGTTGCAGGAGCAAGCCTTTGGCTATGCCCCATAACCAACCAATCCTGCACCATTTCGCGGTTGACGGTACGGAGTAAAAAGTGTTCTTCTTTGGTGTTGGACAAGGATGTTGCAAAGGTTAAAAAATGTTGCACATCGCGTTGGTAGTTGTTGATGGTATGTTGAGATGCCAAACGAACGCGCTGTAGTTCTTCGATAAAAGCTAGGATAGCTTGGTGAAAAAACAAAGGTCTTTTACTCCCCACCTTGCGCTGTTGCGATTTCAAAGCGGTTACCACCCAAAGCCTTGGCAATATACATGGCTTTATCCGCTTGTTCTATCAGCGTGGTGAGGGTTAAATTTTGGTCGGCAGGGGAACAAGCAATACCAATACTTACGCTCATTTGCTCATCACTGCAAACCATGGCCCGCACATCCTTTAAGACCTTATCGGCAATGGATATAGCTTTGCTTTTTTTGCAGCTTGGCAGCAATAAAGTGAACTCATCACCACCCATACGAATTAGTGGGTCTTGGGCACGTACATGTTGACGAATAATATTGCATAGCTCAGTTAAAGCATCATCACCAGCAGCGTGACCCAAACGATCATTGATAGCTTTGAAATCATCCATATCAAAAAACAAGGCAGCAACAGGTACATTTTTACCAAACCAACTCGAAAGCGGTTGATGGCTATAGGGCTGTAAAAAACGCCGATTGTGGCTACCTGTTAAAGCATCGGTGATGGCAAGCCTTGCCAAACGTTCATGTGAAACTGCATGTTCAAGGCTCAAACCAATGACTTGTGCTAAATGTTGTAAAAAATCAGTGCTTTGGTCAGCGCGAAAACGTGTTTTATCAATTGAGCCCAAACCAATAATGCCAAAAGGTCTTTCTTGCGGGCCTAAGCGGAGCAAAGCAAGCGAACCTAAATTGTTATCGCGTTCTTGTAGCCATGGGAAAGAACCTTTATCCATTTGCAGCAGCCAAACATCGCGGCTGGCTAACCCCATGTTTTTGATTTCATCGGCTTCAAGCCAAACCAAATCATATTCGGATAAAGCATGCATTTTTGTTGTGCCAATGATGCTGTCTCTATCAAACCAAAGGCGTACCATATCAAGCGAAAATTGGCTGCGCAGTTCGCGCAATAAGGTGAAACACATGTCCTCAGGATCACCTGCTGCCAAGACATTGGCTTCTAGCTCAAACAAGCGAGAAAAGAGCTGATCGTTATCACGTAAACGCGTCATGATGGTAGAAACATAGTCACGAAGCTGGGCGTTTTCTTTGGCCAAAGCCTGCATACGGCGTTCGTTGAAGTCTAGCGTGTTATCCCCTTTTGTTTCACTAGCTATGGGTGGTTGGTCGCTCATGGGGTGATGCTTTCTTCAAGCAGGATTTTCCAGGGTGATTGGGCATCACCTCTGGCGAGATACAGACGTTTTTTGCCTACATCACTGTAGTTGCTGGATTGATAATTTTGCGTGAATTCAACCACAACAGTTTCACCTTCTTCCCAAGTGGTGGGGTCGTGAATGATGGCCATATCAGAGAAAGATAAATGTATGAATGATTTGTTGCTGTTTACACGTTTTTTGTACTTTTTCCACCGTTGAAGATTGTATTTTCCCGATTGAAACCGAGTATGATAATGGGATAGATAAGCATCGGCATCTAGGGATTGCCAGTCGTTTTGCCATGCTTGCATATCGGCCTGAATAGAAGCCAATAACTCAGCCTGCTTAGCTTTTTTATCGAAGCTGAAGTGGCTGCCGATGACAACCCAAGTTTGACCAGGTTTCACGTAAGGTTCCATTTGTTTTAAAATGGGATTAGGCAGAGCAAAGCAGCCACGTGTGTCTTGTGGGGGTCGGCGTTTGGTATTTTCAGGGTAACCATGCATCCAAATGCCATCACCTGTTTTACCATGAAGTTTGTCTAGCGAATTGGGATAATCGATAGGAAAGACTACAGGACCATACCGTGCCTTTAAATTTTCATCGTGGCGGATGGAAGTGAAGCGATAAATGCCATCTGGTGTGCGCGCATCACCACGTTGTTTTTTATCACCACCTTGTGCGCCAGTGACAACATATTCATCGGCGACACGTTTGAATTCGCCATCGCCATCACGTTGGTAGACAAATAAACGCGAGCGCCCTTTATCTACTAAAAATACACTTTGGATATCTTGATTAAGCATTAACAAATCAAAGGGATAGCCTGACGTGCCATCAACTTTATCTGCAAAAGCTTGCAAGCGCACGGTGGCTTCGTTGAGATCATCACTTAAATCAATGGCTGCAAATTGTTGGGCAGATGTTTGTTGATGTTTGGCATAATCACCTGCCGACTCCACAGCTTTCAGCGCAGAGCGGCGGTATGCTTCGGCTTTCAATAAGCTGGCAAGTGGGTCTGCTTGTGAGGCTGGTGTATCCAGCATGGCCAAAGCTTTTTCTGGGTCGCCTTGTTCTAGGGCAAGGGTTGCGCCTAAAATGCTGCGTTCTTGTTCGCCCATATTGGGTTCAAGTTGGCTGCTATCGTCAAGTTGTGTAGGGTTTTCAAGTGCTTGCCACAAGCGATGACCTAAATCACCATCGAGTTGTATTTTTGCAGCAAAAGCTTGGCTGCTGATGAGCAAGCAGCACAAAGCGAAACTAACTTTTATCATGGAACAGTGACCTCAGAGACAATTTTCCAACCTTGCGGCGTGTATTTCATGGTAATTTTTTTATGGTCATCACCATGGTAGGTGTTGGAATTAAAATGTTGTAAAACGGAAATCGTAGCCAATTCGCGGCTGGCGGGAATATCCACTTCTGCTTTTTCAAAGTGCACATTAATAAACTTTTTATTGCTGATGACGCGGCTTTTGTATGCTTTCCATGCGTCTACGGAACCAAAGCTAGCTTCAGGTTTAAAGTCGTCGGCATAAGCTGCAAAATATGCGGGCAAATCTCTGTTGGACCACGCCACACGCCAGGCTTCTAGAGCATCCAAAACACCCGTGATTGATTTGTCTTCGGCAATGGATGGTGTCACCGCAGTAGACTCAGTTTTAGTGGCAGGTTCAAGTGTGGCGTTTGGTGATGTTGGTACAGGTGGCACAGCTTTTGCCAAAGGCATAGGCACTGCGATTTCTTTTGGGGCAGGTGTGGGAAGTTCGGCCTTTTTTACCATCATTTGGGGTTGTGCCTGTGCCTGAGGTTTTGCGGCAACTTTGGCGACTTCATGCGTATCTGATGGAGCTTCTTCAGCGTCAGAAGTGGGATTGCGCACTTTTAGCAAGCGAGCATAACGCTGCTCAATGGCAGCATTAGAGCCTTGATTTAAACTGTTTCTATAATGTTGGAGTGCTAATTTGATGTAGAGGTCAGCGAGGTTTTCTTCGGCAACGACATAGTTAGGTCGTTTGGCTAGGGCAGTTTCTAATTCGCGTACAGCGGCTTTGGTGTCGCCAAGATTATTATAAACAGCCGCCAAATTATTATGTGGCTCCGCCAATTTTGGTCGCAATTCAATCACATGACGGAAAGCTTCAATGGCTTGATGGTATTGTTGTTCATGTACGTGGGCGACACCAAATAAGAACCATGCTTCGTAGTTGTCTTGCTCTTTGGCCACAAGTTCGCGCAAATGTTCTACAGCAGTGGCATAACGCTCTGCATGCATGTCTTGTTTGGCTTGCTCAAGCACATCTGTGGTTGCTGAAAAAGCAAAAGATGGCAGGCAAAGCAAACCCAAAAGAAGTAATAGTCGAATCATGGTTTTTGTTCCTCGTGGTGGTAAATTTCAAAGCGGTAAGGGTATTTGTTTTTTGCATCAACTTGATGCTCTTCTTCATGGATAAGGCGCCAACTTGCCTCATCCCATGTTGGAAACCAAGCATCGCCAGCAAAAGCATGCTTAATGCGCGTACAATATAGTTTGTTGGCATAAGGCAATGCAAGGGCATAAATTTCGGAGCCACCCATGACCATCAATTCATCATCTTTGAACATGGCCACAGCATCCTCAAATTGATGAATGACTTCACAGCCTTCGATGGTTAAACCAGCTTGTCTGGATAAAATGATGTTGCGCCGATTAGGCAGAGGTTTGCCAATTGAATCAAACGTTTTGCGCCCCATCAACACAGCTTTACCAAGGGTGTGCTCACGAAACCAAGCCATGTCGGCAGGCAAATGCCAAGGCATTTGGTTGTCTGCGCCAATCAATCGCTGCTCATCCATTGCCCAGATTAAAGAAATCATAGTTTGCAGCACTGTTTTGTGTTACTTATTTTAGACATCGACGAAATTTAGCATAAATGCTATAAAAAAATAGTTTGAGCTTGACTTTAGATTTTGAAGCGCCGTACAATACCAAGATGTTGTATCAATCCTATAACCTTTTTTCATGGTCTAAAGTAGCGGCTAAACGCGCCACTGCTTTGTTTGTGGCTGTGTTTATGTTGCAAATCATTGCAGCTGGTTTTTGCGCGACCATGGTCGGTGCAGCTCCTGCACAGCAGGTGATAGCAGGTGCACATTGCGCTACATCTGCACAACATTTGTCGGGTTTAAACATGGCAAATATGGATATGAGCAGCAAGACAACAAATTATGCTTGTCCACATTGTGATTTGCCAGACATCAATGTTTCCTTTGATAAAACCACGTTTACAACGGCGGACTTATCAGCTGATTACTTTTTGCTTGCGATGATGCCCATTGCTGATGTTGTCGTCATCACCTTTGATGCTTCTCCACCCCACTTATCCCAACTTCGAACATCCCTTCATAGTTACAACTTAAACTTACGCATTCGCGTTTGAGCCTGACCTTTTGCTAATCCCATAACGCACGGCGTTGTGGTTTGGTCGTTTTGCGACTTGATTTTAAGCAGGAGGTTTGGATGCAATCCTTTCCCTATAAAATAACACCCTTGATTATGGGTTCTGTGCTGCTGGTTTTTACGAGCTTGGCGCATGCAGAAACACAACATTTAACTTTAGATCAAGCCAAGGTTTTGGTGCTGCAATCAGCACGCATTGCTGCGCGAGCAGAGCTTGTGCGGGCAACACAATTTAAGCCAGAGCAGGTGGGCAGTTTACCTGATCCTGTGCTGTCATTGGGCGCACTCAATTTCCCAGTGGATACGTTTAGTCGTGGGCAAGAAAACATGACTCAGCTGCAAGTGGGCATTAGCCAAGCCCTGCCTTTTCCAGGAAAACTTGGGCAAGAAGCAGCCGCGGCAAGATTTGTGGCCAATGCTGCAAGTTATGATTTAGATGAGCTGAAATCACAGCTTGTGAGCCAAGTGCAAGTGCGGTGGTGGAACTTATTTTATACCGAACGGGCATTGGCGATCTTGGAAAAAAATAAAGTGTTATTAAGGCAGTTTATTCAAGTTGCAGAAACGAAATACAAAACGGGTAAAGGTTTGCAACAAGATGTGCTGTTGGCGCAATTGGAGCTATCAAAATTATTGGATAATGAAATCCAATGGGTAGCGGTTCGCCAATCAGAGCAAGCACTTTTAAATGCATTATTGAATCAAGATGCATCTACAACCATCGTCTTACCAACGTCTGTGAACGAAACATTACCTAAGATTGCAAGTGAAGCGACATTGATGAAACAAGCTTTGGATGTGAGGCCTAAATTGGCCCAGCAGCAGCAATATATTCAAGCAGCACAAGCGCAAGTGAATGTGGCGGGCAAAGATTTTTATCCTGATTTTAAGCTTGGTGCAAGTTATGGGTTTCGTAAAGCGAATGCGAACACGGGCATGAATAGGGCAGACCTTACAAGCATTACTTTAGGCATGACCATTCCTTTTGGTGAGGCATTGGATGCCAAACTTGGGCAGCGCCAAGCAGAAGCCGCGCAAGCTGAATTTACATACCAAGATGTTCGAGCAAACATCCAAGCGGAAGTGGGCGTTGAAGTTGCAAACTATGAAAGAGCGAAACAACAAGCCTCATTATTTAAGCAAGGTATCATTCCACAAGCACAACAAACCGTAGCTTCTATGCTAGCTGCTTATCAGGTGAATAAAGTGGATTTCCTTAATCTCATACGCACACAAATCACCTTATACAATTATGAAACCCAATACTGGAAAGTGTTGGCACAAGCCAAACAAAGTCTTGCGCGCTTAGATGCAGCAGTGGGCAAACCTATGGAGATGTCACATGAATAAACAAATGATAATGGTTGCAGCTTTGATGCTTCTTGTGGGTCTTGGTGCAGGTTATATGATTTCAACTACACCATCCGATAGAGATAAGGCTGAATCAGTAAGCAAAGAAGCCTTGTTTTATCGCAACCCTATGAACCCCGCGATTACATCACCTGTTCCAGCAAAAGATGAGATGGGTATGGATTATATCGCTGTTTATGCCGATGCAGAGAAACCCAAACAAAAGAAAGCATTGTTTTATCGCAATCCAATGAATCCAGCAATTACATCGCCTGTAGCTGCCAAGGATGAAATGGGCATGGATTATATTCCTGTGTATGCAGATGGTGGTGCAGGTGATGCTCCCGTAGGCACGGTAAGCATTGACCCTACCGTGGTACAAAACATGGGTGTACGCACCACCAAAGCCAAGCGTACCGATTTGTCGCGCACCATCCGTACCATTGGCCGAGTCACCTACGATGAGGAACGTGTTGCTTTATTGCATCCCAAATATGAAGGCTGGGTAGAGAAAATGTTTGTCGATAAAACGGGTGAACATGTGGCTAAGGGTACGATGTTGATGTCGATTTATTCACCGCAATTGGTGGCCACACAAGAAGAATATTTATTGGCCTTAAACAATGCTGAAAATTTAAAAGACAGCCCATTTAAAGATGTGCGCGAGGGTGCGAAAAGTTTACTGGCTTCAGCGCGTGAACGCTTGCAACTATTGGATGTGCCGCAGCATCAAATTGAGCAGCTCAATCGGGAACGTAAAGTGATGAAAGGTTTACATATCCATTCGCCTTTTGATGGTGTTGTGATGAATATTGGTGCGCGTGATGGTCAGCGCATTACCCCTGAGACGGAATTGTATAAAATTGCGGATTTATCAAAAGTGTGGGTGCTGGTTGATTTGTATGAAGATGACTTGCCTTGGGTGCAAGTTGGCGACGTTGCAAACATGCAAGTTGCAGGCATTCCTGGGCGTATATTTAAAGGTAAGATTAGCTTTATATACCCTTATCTTGAAGCCAAAACACGCACGGTAAAAATGCGTTTAAAATTTGATAATCCTGAGTTTGCCCTCAAACCAGAAATGTTTGCCAATGTCACAGTATTTGCAGGAAAACAGATCAATGCGGTGGTGATACCATCGGCGGCGATTGTGCGCACGGGTAAGCAAGATCAAGTATTTGTGGTGAGAGAAGCTGGCAAGTTTGAGCCGAGAAAGGTGATGTTAGGGGTTGAATCAAACGGCATGGTTCAAATCATCACTGGCTTAAAAGCAGGTGAGCAAGTGGTCGTTTCAGGGCAATTTTTGATTGATTCTGAATCGAAGTTGAAAGAAGCCACCGCTAAAATGATGGAAATATTGCAGCCTACACAAAATAAGCCGCCAGTTGCTCAAACAACGGATATGGATATGGAAGGCATGGGCATGGCTCCAGAGATGCAGATGGATGAGATGAACATGCAAGACATGAAGCATCAACATGGAGCGCAACCCCAATGATTCGTTCACTGATTGATTTATCGATTAAAAATCGTTTTTTGGTGTTGATTGTTACTCTGCTGATTACATTTGCAGGGTTTCAGGCGATGAAAAATACACCTTTGGATGCTATTCCTGATTTATCTGATGTGCAGGTGATTGTGTTCACACAATTTCCAGGCCAAGCGCCGCAAGTGGTGGAAGATCAGGTCACGTATCCGCTAACTACCGCCATGTTATCTGTGCCCAACACCAAAGTGGTGCGTGGTTATTCCTTTTTTGGATTTTCCATGGTGTATGTGATTTTTGAAGATGGCACAGATATGTATTGGGCGCGTACGCGGGTTTTGGAGTATTTGAATTATGCTTCAGATCGCTTGCCCGCCAGCGTGTCTCCTAAGCTTGGGCCTGATGCCACAGGTGTGGGTTGGATATATGAATATGCGTTGGTAGATAAAACGGGCAAACATGATTTGTCGCAACTGCGCTCTATTCAGGATTGGTATCTTCGTTACCCGCTACAAACTGTGGAAGGTGTATCTGAAGTCGCCTCGATTGGTGGGTATGTCAAACAATACCAAATTGAACTCAACCCCGATGCCTTGCTTGCGTATAATATCTCACTTGCCACCATTAAACATGCCATTCAACGCAGCAACAACGATGTGGGTGGGCGCTTGGTGGAGATGGGCGAAACAGAATACATGGTGCGTGGCCTTGGATATATAAAATCGATTAAAGATTTGGAAAGTATTCCTGTGGGTGTGGACAATAATGGCACGCCGATTTTTCTAAAACAAATAGCCAATATTCATCTTGGCCCTGAATTGCGTCGCGGCTTGGCAGAGCTTGATGGTGAAGGCGAAGTGGCAGGTGGTGTTGTGATTATGCGTTTTGGTGAAAATGCGCTTGCAACCATTGAGCGCGTGCGTGAAAAATTGGTAACGCTCAAAGCAGGGCTTCCTGAAGGTGTTGAGATTGTGCCTGTGTATGACAGAGGCGATTTGATTGAACGAGCTGTGGATAATCTCAAAGAAAAACTCATTGAAGAATCCATTGTGGTTGCCATCATTTGTTTGATTTTTCTGATGCATGTGCGCAGTGCTTTGGTTGCAATTATCAGCCTTCCTATTGGTATTTTGATTGCGTTTCTAATCATGAGTTGGCAGGGCTTATCGGCGAATATCATGAGCTTGGGCGGCATTGCCATTGCCATTGGTGCCATGATTGATGGTGCGATTGTGATGATAGAAAATGCCCATAAACACATGGAAAAATTGCGTGAAAATGCAGGTTTAAAAGAGCGATGGGAGGCCGTCTCTGCGGCATCCAAAGAAGTTGGCCCTGCTTTGTTTTTCTCCTTATTGATTATTACGGTGTCTTTCTTGCCCGTGTTTACTTTGCAAGCCCAAGAGGGACGATTGTTTGCACCTTTAGCATTCACCAAAACCTATGCCATGGCTGCGGCAGCGCTTTTGGCCATTACCTTAGTACCTGTGTTGATGGGTTTGTTTATTCGAGGAAAAATCCCAAGCGAAGAAGACAATGTTTTGAATGTTTGGTTGAAGAAAATACATCAACCATCTTTGGTTTTTGTGATGCAATGGCGCAAGGCTACGCTGGTGGTTGCTTTGCTTTTGCTTGCTATCACTGCATACCCGGTGATGAAAACGGGCTCTGAATTTATGCCACCTTTGGATGAAGGTGATATTTTGTATATGCCCACCACATATCCAGGCATTTCAATCACCAAAGCCAAGGAGCTGCTGCAACAAACCGATAGAATTCTCAAAACATTTCCAGAAGTGGCATCGGTGTTTGGTAAAGTAGGGCGCGCCAACACGGCAACTGATCCTGCACCACTTTCGATGCTGGAGACCACCATTCGTTTAAAACCCAAAGAAGAATGGCCAAATCCAGAGAAAACATCCAAAATGTTGATGCATGAATTTGATGCTGCGATTCAGTTTCCTGGGTTGGCCAATGCTTGGACTTACCCGATTAAAACACGCATTGATATGCTTTCCACAGGCATTAAAACGCCGATTGGCATTAAAGTGTCTGGTTCTGATTTGAATGTGTTGGAGAAAGTGGCAGGTGATATTGAAAATGTGCTCAAAACACATCCAGATACACTTTCTGCCTTTGCCGATAAAGCCGCAGGTGGTTATTACCTTGATTTTGACATCAACCGCGAAGAAGCCGCGCGTTATGGTTTAACCGTGGGTGATGTTCAAGATGTCATTCAATCGGCGATTGGTGGCATGAATGTGAGCGAAACAGTTGAAGGGCTTGAACGTTATCCCATTAATGTACGTTACCCACGTGAATTGCGGGATAATATTGAATCCCTTAAACGTGTGTTGATCAGCACGCCTTTGGGTGCACAGATTCCAATGTCTTTGGTTGCCGACTTACATATGCGCCGCGGCCCACCTGCGATCAAAACAGAAAATGCCACGCCCAATGCTTGGATTTATGTCGATATCAAAACATCTGATATTGGTGGTTATGTGGCAGAAGCCAAAAAAATAGTGGCTGAACAGGTGAAAATACCTGCTGGTTATTCGCTGGTGTGGTCAGGCCAGTTTGAATACATGGAGCGCGCCAACGCACGATTGAAAGTGGTGATTCCGATTACGCTGCTGACCATTTTCTTGCTCTTGTTTTTTAATTTTAAAAACTTTGTTGCGCCCATAGTGGTAATGTTATCCATTCCTTTTGCTTTGATTGGCGGGTTTTGGTTGGTGTGGTTGCTGGGTTATAATATGAGTGTGGCCGTGGCGGTTGGTTTTATCGCTTTGGCGGGGGTTTCGGCGGAAATCGGGGTGCTGGTGATGACCTTTATTGATGAGTCAGTGGTGAAATTAAGAGCTGAGAAAAATAGACGTTTAAATGCGTTGGAAATCCAACAGGCAGTCACGCAAGGCACATCACAACGGGTACGCCCCATTGCCATGACGGCCACTGCCATCATTGCAGGGCTTGTGCCTATCATGTGGGGAAGTGGTACAGGTTCAGATGTTATGCAACGCATCGCGGCACCCAGGATTGGTGGCATGATGACGGCGACCATTCTAAGTTTATTGGTCTTACCCGTGATTTACGGTTTTGTTTTACAATGGCAAGAAAAAAGAATGAAAGGAGAAGAGCAATGATGATATATGCAAGAGCGCTATTGATGATGTCATTACTAGGCTTATTGAGCCTGAATGGCTGCATGTTAGGTCATATGGGTCATGGTGATGAATCAGATATGCATGGAAGTATGTCCATGCCCATGTCGGATATGATGCATTCAAATGATGACGAAGAGACTTCTCAATAACGGAGAACATTTATTTAAAGGTATTTTTATTCGTGGGCTGTTTCTGTTCACATCATAGGCATGGTTGGGATATATCATATGGTTGAACGCGAATACAATTTTGCAACACCAACACTAAACAAGAGAGGAAAGAAACAATGTATAAAACAACAATAATCATAGCAGGTTTAATGATGGTCAATATGGCAACGTCTGCCTTAGCAAATGCGGCGGGGGATCATCAAGATGGGGCGCATATGCAAAATATGGAGGGCATGGGCCATGATCATCAAAAGATGGATAATATGGAAGGCATGAACCATGGCATGCAAGGGAACATGGAAAAAAATAAAATGTTTATGGAGAAAAAAGACATTGATGGTTACCAAGTAAGTTTTCATGTGATGCCTGCCAAAGCAGATATGCAACATGGAGGCTCACATAATGTGATGATTAAGGTTGAAAAAGATGGTGTAGCATTAAACGATGTTGTTATTAATTCTAAAGTGTTTCTGCCCAATAAATCTACAGATTCAAAGATGCTGATGAAAATGGGTGATTGGTATATGGCGGGATATGATTTGGATGCAACAGGCAAGAATGGCATCATGATTTTATTTAAAACTGCCGATGGTCAAAAGCATAAAGGTAGTGTGCATTATTCTGAAGTGAAATAAGATGGATAGGCGTTCGTTTCTCAAAACAAGTGCAAAAGGGTTGGCTGGCCTTGCTATCACTTCATGTGGTAGCGGGGGTGGCGGATCAGGCATGGGTTCAAGTGCGAATGTTTCGTTGAACACAGGTGTGTTCACAAGGCAGTTTTTTACCCCGCCCGAGGCTGGTTTTAGTGTAGTAGCTGGGCGTAAGGTGTTTAACTTAACCATGCAAAGAGGTACCCAACAGTTTACAGGACAGGGTGTGACCCAAACCATGGGTATCAATGGCAACTTCTTAGCACCGACGTTGCGTATGAGCCAAAATGATTTGGTAGATTTGAATGTAACCAATCAATTGGGGCAAGAAACAACGCTGCACTGGCATGGCATGCGTGTACCTTCTTTGATGGATGGTGGGCCTCATCAAAAGATATTGCATAATGCAACTTGGAATGCGGCATATGCGGTGGTGCAACGCGCATCAACCAATTGGTATCATCCCCATGCTCATGGCAGCACTGCGCCACAAGTGTATGCAGGTTTGGCAGGTATGCTGATTGTGGATGATGCAGAAACACTGGCTCTTGATTTACCTAAAACATATGGCGCAGATGATTTCCCTGTGATTGTACAAGATAGGGATATGGCGGCCGATGGCACATTTGCTTATAGCGTGAGCCAAATGGATAAGATTCAAGGCAAAAAAGGCAATACGATTTTGGTGAATGGTGTGCTTGATGCCAGCCTTGATGTGCAAGCTAAAGAAGTGCGGTTTCGTTTATTAAATGGCTCAAATGCGCGCGTTTATAATTTTGCATTTTCAGGTGGTTTGATGTTCAAACAAATTGCAACCGAACAAGGTTTGTTGGCCTCCCCCATATCATTATCAAACATCACCATGAGCCCAGGCGAGCGCGCTGAGATTGTGGTTGATTTTAGCGCCATAGCGGTGGGTCAGAGTGTTAGGTTTCAAGATCTAAACACTGGCATTGCGTTGTTTCAAACCAAGGTAGTGGCAAGAACATTAGCAATCACGACAACGCCAACGGTGTTGAGCACCACACTTGTACCCTTAACCCGAGGGCAAGCATCAAGAACACGCGCATTTGTTTTGTCGATGAATCGGGGCAATGTTTATATCAATAATAAGCAGTTTGATATGAATCGGTTGGATGAAGCCATGGTACTCAATCAAGTTGAAATTCTTGATATTCAAAATGCATCCAATATGGATCATAACTTTCATATTCATGGGGCGCATTTCCAACTCTTATCACGCAATGGTGTTGCACCATTAGCGCATGAGGCGGGTTTGAAAGATACGGTGTATTTACCCGCCAATGCAAGGGTGGAAGCGATCATTCAATTCACGCAATACACAGCATCTACAACAGCGCCATATATGTACCACTGTCATATTTTAGAGCATGAAGATGCAGGTATGATGGGGCAATTCACAGTTGCTTAAACAGGCAAATAACGAACAAGAGGAATGCAACAGGCATCAAGCTATGTAAGTCAGGAGAGTGATATGAAACATCAAGATCCCGTATGCAGCATGCAAGTCGAAAAAAACGCACCATATCAATACAAATATCAAGAAGAAAACTTCTATTTTTGCAGCCAAAAGTGCAAAGATAAATTTATTGCTGAACCCAAAGTTTATACTTCTTCGCAGAAGGATCAAACCGTCCTTAAAAGTAGTGCAGTAGGTGAATATGTCTGCCCTATGCATCCAGAAGTGACAAGCGATAAGCCTGGCGCATGCCCAAAATGCGGCATGGCTTTAGAGCCACGTACAGTTTCAGCAGAAGAAGATAATACAGAGCTCAATGATATGAGCAGACGATTTAAGGTCAGTGCCGTGTTATCAATACCCGTGTTTATTTTAGCCATGGTCGCAGATTTAGCACCATCGTTATTACCTGCTTCTTTGCACATGAGTACGGTACAATGGATTGAATTTACACTTGCTACCCCCGTAGTGCTTTGGGGTGGTTGGCCATTTTTTGTGCGTTTTGTGGCTTCAATCCGAACATGGAATTTAAATATGTTTACCCTTATTGGGTTGGGTGTTGGTGTGGCATGGCTTTACAGCATGGTTGCATTGCTAGTACCTGATTTATTTCCGCCTTTGATGCAAATGGATGGCGGATTGGTAGATGTGTATTTTGAAGCGGCAGCTGTGATTACAACATTGGTTTTGTTGGGACAAGTGTTGGAGCTTCGGGCGCGTTCTCAAACCAATGCTGCGATTAAACTGTTGCTTGGTATGTCACCCAAAACAGCACGATTGGTAAAAAATGATGGCACAGAAGTGGATGTGCCTATGGAGGATGTGCAAGTTGGCGATGTGTTGCGCATTCGCCCCGGTGAGAAAGTACCAGTGGATGGTGTGGTCACAGAGGGTGAGAGCTTGGTGGATGAATCCATGGTCACAGGTGAACCTGTTTCGATTGAGAAGTTTACAGGTGAGCAACTGATTGGTGCTACAGTGAATGGCAATGGCTCAATGTTAATGAAAGCCGAAAAGGTGGGGGCGGACACCTTACTTTCTCAGATTGTAAACATGGTGGCAGATGCGCAACGTTCGCGTGCACCCATTCAAAAAATGGCAGATACCGTCGCAGGCTATTTTGTGCCTGTGGTGATTGGTATTGCGGCCCTAGCGTTTGCAGTTTGGTATTTTGTTGGCCCTGAACCAAAGCTTGCTCATGCTATGATTAATGCGGTTGCGGTGTTGATTATTGCTTGTCCTTGCGCTTTAGGTTTAGCAACGCCTATTTCCATTATGGTTGGCACAGGGCGAGGTGCAACCGCTGGCGTATTAATCAAAAATGCCGAAGCCTTAGAGATTATGGAAAAAGTAAACACTGTGGTCGTCGATAAAACAGGCACACTCACCGAAGGAAAACCAAGCTTAACAACGGTCATCCAAACTGCTGGTTTTGAGAAAGATGAAGTGTTGCGTATGGCTGCAAGCTTGGAGAAAGCTAGCGAACATCCGTTGGCAGCAGCGATTGTGGATGGAGC
>JAJFLD010000166.1 GCA_021772875.1 Ghiorsea sp.
TGCATATTTTTAAACTGGAGCCGGCAACAGGAGTCGAACCCGTGACATCTTCATTACAAGTGAAGTGCTCTACCAACTGAGCTATGCCGGCCAATTTAACAAACAACCCTACGATTGATTGACGGCGCACTATAATGAGCGTTTTACATAACGCAAGAAGTAAATTTTGATTTTCTAATCTTTAATATAATCCCAGTGATTTAGCGCGCTTACAAGTATCAAAAGGCACTTTCATTACATACACTTTTAGCCCCCTATTTCTTGCAACTTATAGTGACCGCATAAAAATTAAGGCATTTGACAATTTGAAGTTTTTTTCTATCGTCTAGCGCTTAATATTCCTGCTTGTGCTAAATGTCACATACTTGTTATGTTTAATGAACACTATCTGGCGAAATATTATTTATAACTTATTAATTGGGAACTGGTCGCGAATCGTTAATGAATGCATTTATACTAAAACAGTTTAAAATAGAATTAGAAACCACACTACAAGACATAGAATCTGTGGATAATATTGTGATTTCAAGTTTGGATGGCATTGCTTTAACCCATGCCTCTAAAGATAATTTAAACATTGATTCCATCGCCGCGAAAAGCTCTTCCTTTTTATCTTTAGGTGACATTTGGGCTGACAATGCTGGCAACATGGCCTGTGAAAATGTCATCATGGAATCCAAATCAGGTGCTGTGGTGGTCGTGCATGTTGGCTCAAAACTACTTCTTTGCATGACAAGTGAAAACAAATCATCAACAGGCCTTGTTCTTCATCATGCAAAATCTTGCGCGCAGCGTTTGATTGACATCACACAATCAGTCTTGCAACAACGCGCAAAAGAACAACTCAGCGCTGAATCATCACATGAAACAGCAAAGGTGATCAATATGTAGTCTGCTGTCACAATAAGACAGTACAATCGCAAAGTTCAAAACTAAATAAGGGGCAAAAAAATGAATGTAGAAAATGCAATGAATAAATTAATGGATATCAATGGCGCAATTGCAGCCATGATTGTTGACAGCGATAGCGGGATGATTCTTGCCCAAGCCGGTGGCAGCCTAAATCTTGACCTTGCAGCAGCAGGTAATACCGAAGTCGTGCGCGCAAAGCGGAAAACAATCGCTTCCCTTAAGCTCAACGACAGGATTGAAGATATGCTGATTACACTTGGTAATCAATTTCATATTTTGCGCCCGCTTTCAACCAAAGAAAACATCTTTATTTATGTTGTGTTAGATAAAACAAACTCTAATCTAGCCATGGCGCGCATGGTAATTTCTGACGTCGAAAAAGATATTAAATTCTAAATTATATGCGGTGGCAACATACTGCTATATCAGTGTGATGCCACCTATTATATATCATAACCATCTACTTATTTAAACATCACATAAAAACTTTAATGCTTCTTCAATCTATAATTTTCAAGGGATAAGCCGAGACATACATGATAAAGGCTAAAAAAATATTCCAGCAGCTTCCTCTTTTACGCAATATCATCATCAATAAACGTACAGGCTCTCTCTTTTTTCGTTTTAAACCTGAGGGCATCGTTCAGCGCATCTCCATGACCCAAAAAAAGATAACAGGCATTGATATTGATACCTATCTTCCTCAATTATTCAGCTTACCTATTTATGAATATGGCTGGAGCTCAAAAATCACACTCACACCCGACTCATATTCTGATGCCATCACAGCAACAGTATGCGGGACAATCGACCAAGTACAATGGCAACCCAAAACGCAGCTTACCTTAAAGAAATCTTTTTCTATGCTGCCTGCGATTCAAGTGCTTAATCGTCGACCAGAAATTATTTGGCCCGATATGAAAGCTTATGCGACTTTATACAATTTTGCCAAAAGAGCCGAAAATGCTACCCCTGCAAACTTTCTAGCGCTTGCAAACGATAATGATGAAGAAACACGTTTCTTAAAAGTTCTGGTGATGGCTTATTGTTTGGGTTTTATCACCAGCAAATCATCCCAAACAAGTAATATTGCTTTGCGTATTTTAGAACGCATTCGAAAGGTATAAACATGAAAAAAGAAATTGCAAAAATTCTTATCACCGGGCCTTTCAACTCAGGCAAGTCTACACTCATTGAATTTGTCAGCGATGAGCAGCATACAAGCAATGACGTTGAAACCACAGATGAACTTGCGCAATTTAAAGCGCTGACTACCGTTAGTTTAGATTTTGGTGTTTTACATGTTGATGACACACTCGATGTCCACCTTTTTGGCACGCCTGGCCAAGCACGATTCAACTTCATGTGGCAAACCCTATCAAAAGGAGCACTTGGTACTGTTTTCCTGATTGACTCAAGCAATCAAAGGGCAATTGATGAAGCAAAACAAATGTATCAATTTTACCGTGAAACCTCCACCATGCCGATTATCATTGCAGCAACCAAACAAGACCTATCATCTGCCCAAAGTTTGGCATCCATTGCCACCACACTTGGCGTTGCTGAAGAATCTATCCTCAGTTGCAATCCATGCCTAAAAGATGATTCTAAAAAAGTAATCATTGCTTTGCTTGAACTGATTATAAAAGAAGAGTCTGTCAGTGAGGCATTCTTTTAAATAAAGCTTGCGTAACAATCCATCTATTTAAGATGTCTGTATATTTCGGTTGCTTTGATTGAGGTTTGGTAGAAGCTTCTCTTGTTTTGCTTTAAGCTTACTTAAAACATCTATTGGCACACCAATCAGCCCAGAAAGTCTGTTAATGTATTGCTCTTCGAGAAAATCTATATCTCCATCAGCAAGCGCAACACTCCATATTTGCTCTAAAATTTTAGCTCTAGCCTCAAGTGAAAATTTGGCCTCAATTTGTTTTACAATTTTATTAAACTTAAGATCCGTACGCTCTGTGTTTTTGGCTTCAACAATTAAATTATCGATATCATCATCGCATAATGCAAAACGATTTTTTAAATGCCGTGAAATTTCTAAATATTCATCCGCTGCTGTCTCCCCATCCATGGCCATCATGCCCACCATCAATTTGGTTATTGCCAATTCCAATTCAGGTTCTTGGTCACATGCCTTTTCTTGATGCCACCATTTTTTTATTGATGATAACATAAGACCTCCTTATCCATCCAAATATAATACAACTTATTATTTATAAGTGGTATAGCAGTTATGATGCCAAAATAAATAAGTCTTTATCTGCTCACCAATACCTTGGGGCACATGAAATCAACCCAACAACCTAGCCATGACTTCACCGCAAATCATTTCCGAAAATACTTTATAATTACTTGCTAACACGTGAACCACATCAACAAGCGTAAAAGTTACAACTTCAACTGTTACCGAATTTTCCGCCAGTGAACCAAGTCCAACTGCAAAGATTACCCCCAGCAAACCTCCCGTAAATCTAGAGTCATTTTTTTATGCCGTATTCTTTGACATCATCAAATTAGGATTTTAATCCTAATTACATATTCATTGCGCTCAGATAGTAAGCTCACACACAGATAACATGGCCTTTTACCTGCAAAACTTATTTAGTTACCCGCAACATTTGAACAATAATTCTTATAATACCGCATGGATAATGATACCGTTGCTACCAAAATACCTTTAATCTAAAAAATAGTTGCCTTATTTAACATTGATTAAAAACATATTGGATCAGAGATGAATCAAAGCTTTATGAATATTTTTGTTGT
>JAJFLD010000167.1 GCA_021772875.1 Ghiorsea sp.
GCTACCAGGCTGCGCTACGCCCCGATTTTTATAGTTAGAAGTCTAAAAGTTTTTTGATGTTTTCAAGCTCTTCACGAATAGTGTAAAGGCTTACTGTTGTGTTGTTATGCTGGGCGTCCATTATATCAGCGGCATCGCCACTGGCAATTCTCTTTTTGGCACCACGGATAGTAAAATTTAAATCATAAAGTAAATGCTTGATTTGTAGGGCGATGTAAACATCTCTATGCCGATAAAAACGACGGTTACCACTCTTTTTAACGGGTTTAAGATGTTTGAACTCTGTTTCCCAATAACGAAGAACATGAGGCTCAATAGCACAAAAATCACTTACTTCACGGATAGAGAAAAATAATTTGTCAGGCAATGAGGGTATGCTAACCCCAGCACTTTTTAAAATCTTTAGTTGCGTATTACCTTGAGCGCTCATGCTTTAACTTTCTTTGACCTCAATCTTCTTGGAGTTGGTCTTTTACAAGTTGGCTAGCTCTAAAGGTGACAACTTTTCGGGAGTCTATGGTAATACTTTCACCAGTTTTAGGGTTTCGGCCACGACGTGAATTTTTCTCGCGCACCATAAAGTGTCCGAAGCCAGATATTTTAACATCCTCACCTTTCGCCAAGACGTCTTTGATTTCTTCAAGAACAATTTCTACAATTTGTGAAGACTCTTTTTTAGAAAGGCCAACGCGGTCACAGATAATTGTAGCAATCTCAGCTTTGGTCATAATTCCCTCGGAACAACTGAAAATAAACTTGTTTTTAAGCTAGTTAAACTCGAAACAGTATTAGCAAATGTATTAGAAGCTATTGTTTTGTCAAGATTTTTTAGGGGTGTGTCTTTCTAAGGGTCTGGTGAGCAAGCTCATAAACTTCATCACATGCATAGGCAAAACTTTTGCTGTGTGTGACCATGATCACTGCAACACCCTGTGATTTGCATAATTCGCGCATCATTGAAAAAACGATAGAAGCTGTTGATTCATCAAGGTTTCCTGTCGGTTCATCGGCCAAAACAAGGCGTGGTTTTGTGATGATGGCGCGAGCAACAGCAACCCGTTGTGCCTCACCACCGGAAAGGTGTGCAGGAATATGAGAAGCTCTACTTTCCAGCCCCAGTTGCTGGAGAAGCTTTTCGGCTTGTTGTTGCGCTTTTGTGGAGCTCTCACCTTGAATTAATAGGGGAAGCATAACATTTTCAAGTGCAGATAATTCAGGGATAAGATGATGAGATTGATAAATGAAACCAATATGTCGATTGCGTAGTGTAGCGAGTTTTCCTTCGGATAAGTTATGAATGGTTTTATCATCCAAAATAATTTCACCTGAATCAGGCGTATCTAATGTGCCAAGCAGTTGTAATAAGGTGCTTTTTCCAGAGCCAGACTCACCAACAATGGCTGTGAACATACCCTCACCAATTTCAAAGTTAATATCTTGCAATATCACAAGTTTCCCTTGAGGTGTTGGGTATGACTTACATAAATTTTTAATGGAAAACACTGAGATTTAGCTGTTGTCTTTCAGTGTTTTGATGGTGTTTTTAACACGTTGTTTTAAATAGGCTTCGACGATTTTACGTACGGTGGGAAAAGTCTTTGAAATCTCATCAAAATTTTCTGTTGTTAAGGATAGGAGCTCTACATCACCAGAAGCGGTTACTGTTGCTGTTCTAGGCATTTTGGTAAGCATAGAGACTTCACCAAAAAAAGAACCTTCGCCTAATGTACCTAGGGTGATGGTTTTTTCGGCATCTTTTTTACTGGTTGTTGAAACTTGCACGCGACCCGAACGAATTAAATAGAAAGTGCTTTCAATATCACCTTCTTTGATAATGACATCACCATCACGTAAAGATGACGATTCAAACTGCTGGGCTAAAGGTACACGAGCCTCTTGCGGAATACCCTCAAAAACGGGCGTAATGGCTAAGATACGAGCTAGAACACGGCGTCGGTAAAAATCTTCAACTGTTTCATGGATTGAAGGGTATTTTTGAATCCATTCATCAAAGACCTTTCTATGGATAAGAAGAAGGCTTCCTTCAGTTTCAGCAATGGCTGAGTCTACATGAGGTTTTTTGCTCATGAACGCGAGTTCACCAAAAAAATCACCTTCACCAAGTTCAGAGAATATTTGTTTATTACCTCTGACATTTTGAGTTTCTAGATGCACAGAACCCATGGCAATCATGTACAATGAGTCACCAGGTTCATTTTCACTGTAGATGATTTCGCCAGTTTTCATTTCTTTAAGTTCAAGTGAATCGATGAAATCATCTAGCTCTTGGCCTGTAAGCCCTGAGAGTAGTGGAGTGCGTTCAAAGCTGTGTTTGGCGGATTCTTTGGAATCTTGTGTATAATGTTGCGAAATATCATTAGAAATAATAGTGCTAATGGCCCAGTCTTCGCCGCGCTCGGTGGAGAGGTGGCGAAGTTTTTGTTTAATGGCTGTTTGTTCAGGGTCCAAACGAAGGATAAGTTTGTTGATGGCGATGGCTTGGACAACAAAACTATCAACTGCATAAGCATTTGCTATGGCAGTGTATGCTTGGATAGCACCCCTAATATCACCTGTTTTTTCTTTCATTTCAGCAACTTTGGTGTAGATGCGTAAGTCGTTTGGTTCTGCTTTGTGAATTTCAAGGTATAGAGGAAGTGCGGCATTGTATTTGCCAGCCATTGCTGCCTTTCTAGCTTTATCTTTCAGCGCATCTAAAGACATCATTTCCTCCTCTATTATTCATAACGCAAAGCTTCTGCTGGCGGTATTTTAGCAGCCCGCCATGCAGGGTAAAGTGTTGCAATGATGCCCATGAACAAACTCATGCCAATGACAATTGCAATGGATGAAAAATCCATGATGGCAGATACATGATCAATAAAATATACGTCGCCAGATAAGAATGTAGTATGGCTAACTTTTTCAATCCAAGCAACGATATCTTCTAAGTTTGCTGATAAGACTATGCCTGCGATTGTGCCTGTCAAAGTCCCCAGAGTACTTAGTATTATTCCCATCAGTAAAAATATTCGTATAATTGAGGCATGAGAAGCACCAATAGTTTTTAAAATCGCAATTTCTTTTCGTTTTTCCATGACCACCATCACCAATGAAGAAACCATATTAAAAATAGCTACAACAACAATAAGGAATAAAATGATGCTCATTGCGGTACGTTCCATTTTTAAAGCTTGGAAAAAGGATTGGTGGCGATGTTGCCAATCTGTTACCCATGCAGATAGTGGTAAGCTGTCGCGGGCTAGTTTGGCGATTTCAGTGGCCTGATCACGATTATCGAGATGAAGCTCAATGCCTGTAACTTCGTCACCCAAACGGTTGAGGCGTTGAACTGCCTGCATAGAGGTTAGAATAAGGCCAACATCGTATTCGTAAAAACCAGAATTAAAAATACCTACGATTTTAAATGCACGCATTCGAGGCGATGCCCCCATCGGGCTAATGCCAGCTGCAGGTGATAATAAACGCACGGAATCACCAACGTTGATGGCGAGTTTTCGTGCCAGGTCTTTGCCGATTACTGCTTCAAATAAGTGTTGGTTTTGATCACCTGATGGTGTCAAAAAGGTGCCTTTGCTGATAAATGAGTCAATGGTGGTATCATTGTTAATATCAATACCTTTAAGAATAGCGCCTGCAGATCGATGACCATAATTGGCAAGCGTCTGGGTTGAAATATAGGGCAGGGCGCGCTGAACATGCGGTAGTGTTTTGACGATATCCAACCATTCATGCCACTGCGTAAAAGTATCGCCAGGCCCTTGGATTTCCACATGAGAGGAGAAACCTAAAATTTTATCGCGGATATCACTTGCAACGCCATTCATGACCGACATGACAACAATTAATGTCATCACACCAATGGCCATACCTACCGCAGAGCTCCAGCCCACCAGTGAGGCAAAACGTTCACCGCGTTTGGAATGCAGGTAACGGCGAGCTAATAAAAGTTCAAATTTTTGAATCAACACAAATCAGCTTAAATAACGCAAATAAATGTAAACATGAGCAATAGCAATGCTCATCAGCATCAGTAAAAAAGCATGTTTCATGAATTGGAGGAAATAAATAGGATGGCCTGCACGCTGAGCAAAACCGGCGACAATCAAATTGGCAGATGCACCAATCAATGATCCATTACCGCCTAAACATGCGCCAAGCGCCAGCGCCCACCAAATGGGAACAATTGCCTCAGGGCCACCAAAAGTGGGAGCCATGCTGTGCACTAAAGGAATCATCGTGGCAACAAAAGGAATATTATCAATCAAAGCCGAAGCTATGGCCGAAACCCAAAGAATTGCACCTACTGTAGCATTGAAGTCGCCATTGGTAAGTTCAATTGTTTTTTGTCCTAACATGGCAATGACACCGGTGTGTTCCACACCTGTAACCACAATAAACAAACCAACAAAGAAGAAAATGGTTGTCCACTCTACTTCAGCCATAACACCTTCATAAGCGTGATCTTTTTCGTGTACAGACTTGCCAAATGTTTGCAGCAGCAATAAAAGAGCGGCACCAAACATCGCAATGGTTGCAGGCTCTAAATGGAAAGAGTGTGCAACTGAAA
>JAJFLD010000168.1 GCA_021772875.1 Ghiorsea sp.
TGCATCCCATGAAGGCATTGTTTGTGTTGAGGCCATTAATGGCGATGCGCCACATCCCGTGGATTATGGCAATGTGCCAGGCTGCACCTATTGCCAGCCGCAAGTAGGCTCATGTGGTAAAACTGAAAAACAATGCAAAGAAGAAGGATTAAGTATCAAAGTAGGGCGTATGGCTTACAGCACCAATGGTAAAGCCATGGGCTTGGCAGAAACGGAAGGTATGGTGAAAACCATCTTTGATGCAGAGACGGGTGAGCTTCTTGGCGCACATATTGTAGGTGCGGAAGCCACTGAGTTGATTGTGTCCTTGCAGCTTGCACGCACGCTGGAAACCACAGAAGCAGAGCTTGCGCATCATATGTTCCCACATCCGACGCTATCGGAAATGATTCACGAATCCGTGCTCGACTCTGAAGGTAAAGCGATCCACATCTAAAAATGCAAGGCACCATAATGGAAGCTTTGTTTGAACACCCTATGTGCTTCGGCTTGTTCCTGCTGATGCAAGAGCCAAGCCGAAGCACACAATAATCCAAGGCGTGACCTTACGCACATATCATTGCCACAAGCAATGGTGAACTTACCGCATACTATTAGTGAGTGGTATGCTGGATGGTTTAAATTTGGCATGAAGCTTTCTTATAACTTGTATTGAGAATGCAAAGGAGAGTGACGTATGCCAACATTCATAGACGCACACATCAACACCAGCAAGACGGCTCAAAAAACTGACTACTTACCCGTGGTAATGAAAGGTTTTTCTTGGATAGCACTGATTTTGTCCCCTTGGGCATTTCTTGCCTTTTTTGCAAACGCCATTGGTATTATGAGCCTAACATTGTCTGAACAAGTATTGGTATATACAATTTCCATTGCTGTTATTCCACAATTTTTTTCTGCGATGCAACGCACTTAAATCATTTCTAACTATACCTTATGACCATAAACAAATGAGCTTATAAAGTTTACAAAACCGGGGTTGGACTTTCAACACCTTGCGCCATCATTCCGCTTTATTTCTAATTTTTATTGACGCTAAGCGCTTTTATTCGAACACAGAGCTTCTCTGTTAATCACACTAAAACCATATCTCTATACATTACGCAAGATTTTAAATAGCCATTGGTTTGACTTTGTAAACAAATGAGCCAGCTTTGAAACACTATGGAAGATAAACCTACGCGTATTTTAACCAAGCTTGCTTTTCTTTCGGATGCAAGGCGTTTTGCTTGGTATCCTCCATTTTGGATGATGCGACCTAAAATAATCGAACAAGCAGAAGATTGGACTAAGGTGCGGATTAAATTGCCCTTGATATGGTCTTCAAAGAACGCTGCGGGTAATATGTTTGGTGGTGCTCAAGCAAGTCTTGCCGATCCTGTTCCAGCGATTGCATGTATGAAAAATTTCCCTGGTTATCGGGTGGCAACTAAACATTTAGAATTGGAGTTTTTACGTGTAGGCAATTCTGATTTGATGCTGCATTTTGATTTGAGTCAGGAACAAATGCAGCAGATTAGGCAAGGGCTAGCTCAGCACCAGCGGGCAAATCCTTGTTTTGAAATGACTTATGTGCGTGAAGATGGTCAAGTCTGCACTAAAATCCGTAACACCATTGCGATTCGTCCTGAGGGTTATGTGGGCAGACACGAGATAACAACATCAGCGAAAAAATAATCATCTGTTTTTAATGTAGGCAAGACGAGTGTCTGCCAAAAGCATGAAGGAGAAGATTATGATTAAAGCCTATGCCGCATTTGAGCCTAAGGGTGAGTTAAAACCTTTTGAATATGACCCTGGAGAGTTAAAAGCTTTTGAGGTTGAAATCGACGTTGATTACTGCGGAATTTGCCATAGTGATTTGAGTGTGATGGATAGTGAATGGGGTGCCATGCCATACCCAGTGGTGGCAGGGCATGAAGTGGTGGGAAGAATTGCCAAGATAGGTGCTGATGTTCACCACTTAAAGCTGGGGCAAAATGTGGGTTTGGGTTGGCATGCAGGGTATTGCAACGCATGCGCAGCTTGTGAGACGGGTGATCAAAACCTATGTGATAACGCACAAGCCACTATCATGGGGCACCATGGTGGCTTTGCTGAGCAAGTACGCGCCGCTGCCAATAGTGTGGTGCCCATTCCCGAGGGCATTGACTTAGCATCGGCAGGCCCATTGTTTTGTGGTGGCATCACGGTGTTTAACCCACTTGTACAGTTTGACATCAAACCCACGGATAAAGTTGCAGTGATTGGCATTGGTGGCTTGGGTCATTTGGCATTACAATTTTTAAATGCTTGGGGCTGCGAAGTCACTGCCTTCACATCCAGTGAAACGAAGAAAAAAGAAGCCTTGGAAATGGGCGCTCACTTTACATTAAACTCCCGTGATGCAGATGAAATCGCAAGTGCGGTGAAGCGTTTTGATTTTATTCTTTCAACGGTTAATGTGAAGCTGGATTGGAATCTCTATTTAAGCACATTAAATGTGAAAGGCAGGCTTCATTTTGTTGGTGCAACCTTAGAGCCCTTGGATATTGGCGTGTTTTCATTAATTGGTGGGCAGCGTTCAGTTTCGGGTTCGCCAGTAGGCAGCCCTGCAACCATGAAACAGATGTTAGACTTTGCCAGACAACATCAAATCAAACCCGTGATTGAGAAGTTTAAGTTTAGCGACATCAATCAAGCTATTGATCATGTGCGTAGCGGAAATGCGAAATACCGTGTGGTGCTTTGTCGCAAGTAGCGCGTGCGTGAGTACAGTCACTGCAAACCATGCCTAAGGTAAGGCATGGTTAAGCTATTCGATTCTGGAGGTTTTGTATGGATACCATGCGTGCACGTCAAATCGCAGAAGCTTTTTCACCCATAAACTCCTTTATGGTAGATACCATCGATCAAGGTGTGCGTATCAACTACCTTGGTCATAAAGCATACTTTAATCGGGAAGAATATTTTTGGGCATTCGCTTTTAGGCTTGGCCAAGTGAATCATGAAGAAAACCAAGTTGCTGAAATTGAGTCCGAACTTATAGATTAGAGATATCGGTGAATCTGATATTGCTTTATAAGGTGCTAAAAACTCTATTTAGAATTGATCGTCAGTAAACATCAAGTCGTTAAAATTAGGTAAATCCATCTCGAGTGAATAATCATCCACATTTTGAGACTCCATCATAAAAGCCAAGTCATCCAAAGGGATGTGATGGTTACGCTGGCTAAGCCATGCGAGCATTTCTGTAGGGTCGTCTGCTTGGTTAAACATCATTTGAGTAACCTCCTTCTATTTTAGAGCATATGAAGCGAATGCTATAAATCGATTAAGGCATAAAAATGACATACCATAAGGCACGGTGGGTGACAATAGTTTGGCTAAGATTGATTGGCTTGACGTAATTTTTGAGCATGCATGGCAATGATATGTTCAAGTTGCCCTGCTTTGTGCCAACCTTGTTGTTCGCCAGCCAAGCCATGTAAACCTACGGCTGCAGGGATAGCCGTTTCAGGATTCAAACCTGTTGCAAGCAAGCCGCCAATCATGCCTGATAAAACATCACCAGTGCCAGCAACAGCAAGGTTGACTGAGCCAAAAGGATTTAACCAAATTTGTTTTGATGGTGAGGCAACCAAAGTGTGTTCTCCTTTGAGTACAACCCAAGTGTTGTATTTAGCTACTAAATTTAGAATAGAAGCTAAACGATCTTGTTGGACATCTGCCGAAGTGATGCCCAATAATCGTGCTGCTTCTCCAGGGTGTGGTGTTAAAACAGTAAGAGCAGTTCTTTTGATGAGTATTGTTTGCAAAGTTTCATCTGTTGCTAACATATTGAGCGCATCGGCATCAAGCAGGACAGCTGTGTTTGTATTGAGAATAGTGGTAAGTGTGGTTTGTTGTGTTTTTCCCCAGCCAGGGCCTGCTACAATAACATCGGCAAGTTGCCAAATGGCTTGTTCTTGAGGGTGAACCATGGTTTCTAATGATGATGCGGCAATAATCGGGTATACATCTGTAGGGCAAGCGATGCTGACCAAACCTGTGCCCACAGCTTGTGCACCTTTGGCGGCTAATCTGGGTGCCCCTGTATAACCCATTGAACCACCAAAAACCCACAGGTGCCCCCATATTTGTTTATGAGCATCAGTTGCTCGAGGTGGGAAGGCAGCTTGTATATGATGCTTATCAATAAGCAAGCTGGCGACAGCTGTTATGGGATAATCAGCGAGCATTTGCTGTAAGGTTGTGGGCGTGATACCAATTGAAGCTGGCGTAAGCATAAGCCCACTATGCTGTTTGCCTTGCCGAAGCCAGTGTCCCCATTTGTAAGCGGCAATGGGAAGTGTCACATTGGCTTGGATGGCAGCACCAAGCACTTGGCCAGTATCGGCATGGATGCCACTTGGTATATCCACGGCTAATATTGGGCAATGCACTTTGTTAATATGTACAATGGCTTCTGCCACCCAGCCTGTGATTGGCCTTGTTAATCCTGTGCCAAAAATAGCATCGACAACAATAACGGCACGTTTGAGCCAAGCATCGAGTTGCGGCAAATCGTTTGCTGATGTTGCAGGCCGAATCTTTACACCTGCCTTGCGAGCAAGCTCAAGCTGATGGGCAATCTCGCCGTGTAATTTATCCAGTGGAAATAAAGGAATAACGGTGACAGGTACTTGTTTGTTGCGTAACAAACGAGCGGCAACCAAACCATCACCACCATTGTTTCCAGAACCAATCATGAAAACAAAGCGGCCACCATCAAGCTTGTGTTTATTGCTTGCAGCTGCAAGCGCATGGCCTGCATATTCCATCAGTTTGGCAGCTGAAATATGATTGTGATCTATGGTGAACTGATCAGCTTTGTGCATTTGTTTTGCTGTGAGAATAGGTTGTTTAGAAGCGTTAATCATCACAATACCTCCCAATATCGATGCTTATTAACAATTTAGGTTAGCACTAAAATAAGAAAATTCTATGTATAGCGTATACGGCATGACATTTTTAAGTAATTGATGGGAGCAAGAAATTATGTCTGCCATATGCTGATGAGGTGATTTGTGGCATGTATATTGCGTGTTTAATATGGCAGCTTTGCTATCAAGAAGAATATGTGATTTTAATAACTTGTGCGCTCATTGTTGCAAAAAAATAGTTGTAAAATAGATGAACCATGTGCATACTAAAAAAATTACAAGCTTTGTGGGCACCTGGTTCTAAACTGTGGAGACACGCTCGTGGAAAAAGAAAGCAGACATAAAAAAACTTTATTATCACGTTTCTCAAGTAAGATTGAGTCGTGGATTAATGGTTGGTTGCTTCATGAAAAAAAGCGCACCAATCTTCCGTTGCAAGATTTCAATAAAATGTGTGAAGATTTACTTCCTGCGGATGTCTTATTATTTAAAGGGCGTTCGCGCATCAGTCGGGTGATTAGTTTTGTCACCCAATCCCATTGGACACATGCAGCACTTTATATTGGTCGCCAAGAAGATTATGCCGAAGGCTCAGAAAGCTTTGCTTTGATTCAAAAACATTTTGATGGTGATGCAAAAGAGCAATTGGTGGTAGAAAGTTTGCTCGGGCAAGGGACTGTCATTACGCCCTTATCCATTTATGCTAATGATAGCATTCGATTATGCAGACCGCGGGGCATCTTAACAAAAGATGCTAAATTGGTTGTGCAGCACGCCATTAAACAAGTGGGTAGGGAATATGATGTGCGTCAGCTCTTTGATTTGGCGCGTTTTGTTTTTCCTTATGCTTTGTTGCCAAGGCGTTGGTTGTCTACCATTTTCAATTACAAACCTGGCGAGGCAACACGCACGGTATGTTCATCGGTGTTGGTTGAGTCCTTTATGTATGTAAATTTCCCTGTGATTCCCGTGATTCATGAGATTGAAAAGAATGTTTCTGTTTATAGACGTAATCCGCGTTTATTTATACCGCAAGACTTTGATTATTCACCTTATTTTGAAGTTGTTAAGTTTCCTTATATCAACTACGACCAAAGTTTTTTAGGTGTGCGGACCAAGGGTGGTTACAGAGAGCTACCATGGCATGAAGATGAAAATATTTATTATAATAGTTTGGATGAATGTTTTGTGGTTGAAAAGGCAGTGATAGATCAAACAAAAGAAGGAGATACAAACCCATGATGACTTATAGCATTATAATAATCGTTTTGGCTGTTTTATTGATTGCCCCTCTACGGCGTGTGGTGCTCACTCAATTTATTCTTGGTGCGATGAAAAAGAAAATGCCTGCAATTTCTGCAACAGAGCAGGAAGCTATTGATGCAGGCACGATTTGGTGGGAAAAAAGCTTATTGCGCGGCAAGCCTGATTGGCAAATGCTGGCGGAAGTTCAGCCAGCAATTTTAAGTGAAGATGAGCGGGCATTTATTGATGGGCCAGTGGAAACACTGTGTGCCATGGTGGATGATTGGCAAACACATCAACAAGGTGATTTATCTCAGGAAGTTTGGGACTTTTTAAAACAACAAGGTTTCTTTGGTATGGGTATTCCCAAAAGTTATGGGGGGCTGGAATTTTCAGCCACAGCCCACTCTGAAGTTATTCAGAAAATTGCCAGCAGAAGTGTGACAGCAGCCGTGACAACCATGGTGCCTAATTCTCTTGGTCCTGCGGAATTATTATTAAGTTATGGCACAGATGCCCAAAAAAGTTATTACTTGCCACGGTTGGCTTGTGGTGAAGAAGTGCCATGTTTTGCATTAACAGGGCCTGATGCAGGCAGTGATGCAGGAGCCATGCCCGATGTTGGAACTGTAGAAAAGGCGATGTTTGAAGGCGAAGAAGTGCTAGGTATTCGCTTAAATTGGAATAAACGTTATATCACACTTGCACCTGTAGCGACATTGGTTGGTCTGGCCTTTCACCTTTATGACCCAGAAGAACTTTTAGGCAAAACAGCTGATATTGGTATCACAGTAGCGCTTATCCCCGCAGATGTAGCAGGGGTAAC
>JAJFLD010000169.1 GCA_021772875.1 Ghiorsea sp.
ATATAGTTTTTGAACGTTTTAAAACGTTAGCCGATAAGAAAAAAGATATCTTTGATGAATATTTACAATCTTTGCTTAATGAGGGTTCTGAAGTTGATGCAGAGCGCATTAAGCTTGTTTCTTTGCATGTGGCCTCTGGCACGCAAGATACCCCTGTTGCTGCTGTAAAGCTTGATATTGAAGGTAATATTTTTGAAGCCAGTGCCCAAGGTGATGGCCCTGTGGATGCGGCATTTAAGGCGATTAAATCATTGGTGGAAGCCAATGGTAAGTTGTTATTGTATTCAGTGAATGCCATCACCGCAGGTACAGATGCGCAAGGCGAAGTGACTGTGCGTTTGCAAGATGGTGATAGAATTGTAAATGCTCAAGGCTCAGACACGGATATTGTGGTGGCATCAGCCAAAGCGTTGATTGCGGCATTAAATAAATTACCCAATATGCGTGCTAGAGAAGTGCATGCGCAATATTCTGGGGTTTAAGCGTTGAATACTTCGCGAGTAATCGCTTACACGGATGGTGCATGTTCTGGAAACCCTGGCCCTGGTGGCTGGGGGGTTTGGTTGCGCTCTGGTGGACATGAAAAAGAGCTGTGTGGTGGTGAGAAAATGACCACCAACCAACGCATGGAATTGCAAGCTGCTATTGAAGCGCTTAAAGCTTTGAAAAAAACATCAGCTGTGACTATCGTGACAGATTCTAAATATGTGCTCACAGGCATTACCGAATGGATTCACAACTGGAAGAAAAAAGGTTGGAAAAACAGTAAAAAAGAAGCAGTAGCCAATCGCGAGCTCTGGGAAGAGCTGGATAAACTCAACGCTAATCATCAAGTAACATGGCAGTGGGTGAAGGGCCATTCAGGTGATGAAGGCAATGAGCGTGCGGATGAATTGGCAAGAGCGGGAATCCCTAAGGTTTAAGCCACAGAGGCACGGAGTCACAGAGATTCCTAAGCGGATATTCTCGCTTACGTGGGTAATGACGAAATAAAGAGGAAGTATTTTTTATGAAAATGTTGATTGATTTTTTGCCCGTAGCGTTGTTTTTTATAGTTTACAAAATGGATGATATTTATACAGCCACTGCGGTGTTGATTATTGCCTGTGCTGTGCAGACGATTGGGTTTCGTTTGTGGAAGGGCAAGTTTGAGCAAAGCCATGTGATTACATTGGTATTGGTGGCAGCCTTTGGCGGTTTGACGTTGTTGCTGCACGATGAAATGTTTATCAAATGGAAACCATCGGTAATCAACTGGTTATTTGGGGCAGTATTTATTGGCAGCATGTGGATTGGTAAAAAACCAATCATCCAAAGAATGCTCGGTGGGCAGGTCAGTTTACCACAAGAGATTTGGGCGCGTTTAAATGTTGCTTGGGCAGTCTTTTTTGTTCTGCTTGGTTTCCTCAATCTTTATGTTGTCTACAATTTTGATACCGATACATGGGTGAATTTCAAGCTGTTTGGGCTGATGGGATTAACTATTGTATTTATCATCGGCCAAAGCTTGTACATGGCAAAATATATTGAAGCTGAAAAAACACCAGAAGCATCCGAAGATAATTAAGCATGGTAATACTAACATGCTAATGCCTTTTTCTTTTCATGATGATGATTTAGAAGAGAAAGGATTCACACTCATCGAATTGATGATTGTAATTGTTATTATCGGAATTTTGGCAGCTATTGCCCTACCACAGTTCTCTGCATTTCGAATCAAAGCATTTAATTCAGCGGCAGCTTCAGACGTAAAAAATGGTGTGCTTATCATAGAGTCTTATCATGTGGCGAATTCTAGCTATCCAAATTCACATATACTTTTTACAGGCTCTGGCGAAATAACTTTAACCAATGGGACGAATACAACCGCTTGGAATATATCCAATGGTGTGACTTCGTTATATACAAAAGGAGCCGCCTCTGGTTATTGTTTGATGGCTAAACATTTGCAAGGAAATAGAGTTTATATGGCCAGCGATATAACAAGAACTATGGTGGCTCTTATTGCACCAGCTAAAGAAGGTGTTGTGCTTCAAGATGCTGGCTCAGCGGTTGCGAACACTGATTGTGCTAATATGGATGTGACTATGATTAAAGCACTTGCAGTTGGCAATTAACATTTAGAATAAAGTGACATTGACTGTTTGTTATGTGACAAAAAATGTCATGTGATAAGGAATATACCTTATTATAGTCATGTTTTCAATGGCGTAATAATTGCTTGGTTCATGTCAGCTGTCGTCATACGACCTCGAGAAAAAAATATAAGGAGTTCAATATTATGAAAATTGAATCTAAACAAAAAGGCTTCACACTTATCGAATTGATGATTGTGGTAGCGATTATCGGTATTTTGGCATCCATCGCGATTCCTCAATTTGCTTCATTCCGTACCAAAGCTTTTAATGCATCTGCAATTTCTGATTTGCGCGGCGTTCGTTTGGCTGAAGAAGCCCTTTTCACTGATTATCAGGAATATGGTAATACTCAAGCAAGTGGTACAGCAACTGCTTCTGCTGGTGCACTTATCATTTCTACAACAGCAAGCCCGGTAGTTGCGACCGCTACTGCTGCAGAACTTATGCCCATCAGTGTGAGTCAAAATGTATTCCTTGTTGCTAATGATGCTGGCGCGTTTGCGACAATGATTGCTAAACATACAAGTGGTGATAAAACTTATGGTGCTGAAACAGATCAATCTGGTTTCTATCAAAAAAATACGCTTGTAAATGTTAACGTGTCTGCAGCTAACGCAGCAGCAGTTGGTGGAACAGCGGCAGCTGGTGCAGCTGGTGTTTCTGCAACTGCTGCTTTGGATCTACTAGTAGCTTCTGGTTGGACCATTCTGTAATATTAAAGCTTTAAGCTAAAGTGGAAAAAGAGGAGCTTAGCTCCTCTTTTTTATGTGTAGTTTATGAGGTTTTTATGATTAAGTTTAGCGAAGTTCATAAAACATACCCTAAACAAGTAGGGCGGTGTCCCGCTCATTATGCGCTTAAGGGTGTTTCATTCTCATTGGCTGAGGGTGAAACACTTGGGCTTATTGGTCAAAATGGTGCAGGTAAAAGCACCAGCATTCGTTTGATTATGGGTTATATGTCAGCGGATTCGGGTAAAGTGCAAGTATTGGGTGATGAGCAAGCAACACCCAAGGTGCGTAGACGAATTGGTTATCTTCCTGAGACTTCGACTTTCCCACCCAATTTAACATGTATGGAGCTATTACAATTTGCTGGAAAATGTTGTGATATGGCTAAGAAAGATATTGTTGCACAAGCTGAAGTTTTATTAAAACGCCTTGGCATTTGGTCTGAGCGCAATCGCCGCCTAAGCCAATATTCAAAAGGCATGCAGCAGCGAGCAAGTTTTGCAGCTGCTTTGATTCACAATCCAGAATTATTAATCTTGGATGAACCGATGTCGGGCCTTGATCCGATTGGTAGAGCCGAAATTATTGGTTTGATCCAAGATTTACAGCAACAAGGGAAAAGTATTCTCTTCTGCTCACATCTGCTTGATGATGTGGAAAGAATTACCAATCAAGTCGCGATTCTGCATCAAGGCAAGCTTCTTTATGATGGTGAAATTACAAATTTATGCGAAGCCCAAGCAGATTGGCACATAGAATTGCGAAATGGTGATGTTTTAAAGGTGAATCAAGAAAGTGCTATTCCACCATTGTTACAACAATATGTGCAAGAAGTGGTTGGTGTAAGGCGAGGCAAAGAAAGTTTACAAGATGCCTTTGTCCGTATTGTAGAAGGAGCTAAATCATGAATAGGATTTTTGCACTTTCGCGTATTACCTTTCTTAATGGGTTAAGGCGTAATGCGGTTTGGGGTTTATGTTTGTTTGCATTGTTGTTTGAAGTATGTGGTATCTTTTTCATGGATTTTTTTGGCCGAGGTCTTGGTCGAATTATCTGTGACTTCCAATTTTCGATTATGTGGACTGCGGGCATGCTATTTATTCTATTTTATGCCGTTCAGGCCATTGCTTGGGATGATGATCATAAAGCGATAGATAGCATTTTAGCGCGCCCAATTTCACGGGTTGAGTATGTGCTTGGCACGGTGCTAGGCCTGACGATTCTGCTTTTATGTTTTGAAGGGTTGCTTGGCGGCATTGCCTTGATTCAAATCATGTGGGTAAAACCTATGTTTACCGAAAGCTACTTCCCAATATTTTCAACGTCGCACTTTTTGATTGCATGGCTTGGTTTGCAGCTCATTTTGCTGGCGCTTTTATCAGTGACAATGCTTATTTCTTCAGCAATTCGGGGAGCATTCCCTGTGATGTTGATGACCTTGGCTTATGCGCTTATTTGCTCGGGTTTACCGGTGGTAAGAGAGTCTTTAAAACAAAAGGAAGTACCAACTACTCAAAGTTTAGAAAGCATGCTCCAAGGCCTGAGTTTGTTTTTCCCTGACTTTAGCATGTTAGATTTAAAAGATGCGGTGGTCAGCCAAGAAAATATTAGTGAAATGATAGGTATGTCTGTTTGTTTGCCTTTTGGATTGATTGGGGTATATGTTGTTATTGTATTAGCTTTGTCTTGCTTTATTTATCAGCACAGAGACATTGTATGACTTGGCGTTTTGTCTTTGTGCCCCTTTTTTTGGTTATGGGGTATGTGCAGTTGTTTTTGGTTCAAGAAAAACAAAGCATGGTGCAAGAAGTCAATTTAACACCCGCTTTGCCCACACAAGTATTAAAAGTATTGGCGCATACTTATATGGAGCAAATGGTAGCGGAGATTTTATTTATTAAAGTTGCCGTGTTTACAGGTAGTGGATATCAGCGAGATGAAAAAAACCTTGATGTGTTAGCCAATCATTTTCTGGCCATGACAGCTTTGCACCCTAAGCTGGAAGATATTTATTATCGTACAGAATCAGCGTTGCCAGACAATGGAAAAAATTACGTTCAAATAGCCAATCAGATACTTGAATCTGGCCGAAAAACTTATCCTACCCAAGTGGCACTGCCTTACTTTGAAGGTTTTAATTATTATTATTATCTTGATGAACCAGTCAAAGCAGCGGAATTGTTACGTCTAGCGTCAACTTATGATGAAAAATACCAATGGTTGGGTCATCTCGCCAGTACTTTAGATGCTAGAGGTGGAAATATACGTGTTGGTTTAACATGGCTTAAAGGCATGTATGCTAGTATGCAAGAGGGCGATGAAAAAGAGCGTTATGCAAAAGATATTAAAGATTATGAGAAAGCACTTCAAGTGCAGTTAGCTTTGGAACGTTTCAAGCATAAAACTTCTCGCCATGCGAAGTCTTTATCGGAGCTTGTGCCGAGTGAGTTGATAGGTATTCCAGAATTGAGTGCTAAATTCGAGTTTGCGTATGATGCTGGTAAACTGTTTTTGCGTGTGAAGAACTCACGCAAAAAATCTTAAGTTGGCGATAGATGGCTACTCCAGAAAAAAATGACGATTGCAGATGTGATATCCCTACTCCATGCCATCCACCACCAGAGATTTTCGTCTTTGTCTTCTTTGATCAAGTGTATTGCCGAACGTAGTGAATGTAATAAAAATAAGATCGCTAAAATCCAAATATCATCTTTCTTTTGTAGTGTTGAAACGATCCAGATAGCAATTAAACTGACCCAAAGTGTAGCAATCATTGCTTGTTTGAAGCTTGAAATACTATAAAGCATGCTGTCCATACTAACCGAAACAAGCAGCATCATTGCGATGCATAACAGCCAAGTAGGGGTGAGCATGTCAGCGAGCATAGGATTTCCAGAAATAAGGATGGGTATTGGCCAAAGCAAAACAGGTAAAAAGAGCACAGTACAAATCAAAATATAAGCAAGATGCAAATGTTGCTGTGGTTTATTTATGTTTGTATCAATGGATGTTTTTGTATTCATCATCCATCTCCAAGTTATCGAGGCTCATGGCTGATTCACCTTTTATGCTGTATGAATCACTTGCCCAATTGCCGAGATCAATGCCTTTGCAACGGGCGCTGCAAAAGGGGAAGTTTTCGTTGTTGCGCTCAACAAGGGTTTTACACGTTGGGCAGGGTACAATTAATGTTTTACTCATGAGATAGGCACCATCATTAAAGAATAAGGTTGGTTAAAGGTAACATCTTGAGCGACTTGACCCACCTTCCATTGTGAAAAACGCAAGCGAATAATTGAACGGAATCCCGAACAGTTTGGTAATATACCTTGGGCAATATCAGCTTGAGGTAGGCCAATAATCAACAAACCAATATCATCTTGTGCATGCAGGGTGATTTGATCTGCACCACTTTCGGCAAGACGTTGTTCCCAAGGGACATGGGCATGTAACATGTGGTTTAGGTGTTCAAGCGCTTGAATGATGGGCTCTAAAAGCAAGTAGAGTTGTTTGGCATGTTGACCGTCACCGTTCCAGAGTATTTGAATCACTTGTGGCAGGGCGAGTTTATGACCAAGTGCATCTTGTTTGCGGATAGTGTCGATATAAGCGGTGAGCCAAGCATCGGATGTTAAAAAATCAGCAGCTAAAGGCACACTGGTACGGATATGTTCAGCATGTTCTTCTATGCTTTCACAGGCTTGTTTCAAGTTGGCTTCAAATTCAGGATGTTTGGCAGCGAGATTTTTAAAATGCCTGCTCATGGATGAGAATAAACTTAAGATATTGGGCGTCACTGGTTTTTTATTGCCTTCACCAAGCAACATGTCATGCACTTCCTTTTCTGCAGCCAACCAAGCGTATGGGGAGTGGTCATGCATGGCTTGGATGAGGCAACGCATAGCATCACGCAGCTCAATGAATGATTGCACCCTTGGTGTTATTGCAAAAGCAATCGGGACGATGTCTTGACTCATCGAAGAGGTAATGCGCGATAAACAGGCTCAACATCATCAGAGCCATTGCGTGATACTTTTAAATCATGGATAAGCCCTGTGTTCAAACGGTAAATCCAACCATGGATTGTCACCGTTTTTCCTTGCTCCCAAGCATTTTGAACAATACGTGTATGGGATAAATTCTCCACTTGTTTGATGACATTAAGCTCACTCATCAAATCTGACATTTCTTCATGTGACAAATCTTTAAAGCTGTCTTGGTGGTGCATATAATTATCACGAATGCCACGAATCCAGTTGTCTACAAAACCACAAGGTTGGGATTGAAGGGCAGCTTCAACACCACCACAATTATAATGGCCAGTTACAATAATGTGCTCCACATTTAAGACATCCACAGCATATTGCACACCAGACAAACAATTTAAGTCGGTATGTTGTACTTGATTGGCAATATTACGATGCACAAAAACTTCGCCAGGGTCTAAGCCGACGATTTCATTGGCTGGAACACGGCTGTCGGAGCAACCAATCCACATATATTTAGGTTTTTGTTGCGCTGATAGCTGTTTGAAAAAACCAGGCGTTGCTTTTTCGCGATTGGCCGCCCAAATAGCATTGTTTTCGAGTAAGGTTTGAGGTGTTGGCATATCTAGGCTTTTAACCATGTTTCAAGTTGTCCTTTTTTATCTAATGCATATAACTCATCGCAGCCACCAACGTGTTTATCATTGATGAAGATTTGCGGGATGCTACGCCCACCATTACTACGTTTCATCATGTCGACACGTTTTTCTGGATCGTTTTGCACATTGTATTCAATAAAATCTAAGCCGCGTTGTTTGAGTAGTGATTTTGCACGCACACAATAGGGGCAGTAATCACCTGAATAGACTTCAATTTTTGTTGTTTTTCCCATCTTATATACTCCTATGCATCATGTAAGGTGCGCGCAAAAGAAAAGGCAGACACTGGCTGATGAATTCGCCGCATAGCTTGGCAAGCATGACCGAGCGTAGCACCTGTAGTCAAGATGTCATCAATCACCCATATTTTACCTTTGATGTTGTATGCTTCAATCTTAGTGCTGTAGTCGTTTGACAGGGTGAAAGCCTTACGCAAGTTATGTTGTCGCGCTTTTCCTTTGAGTGCGGATTGGCGTGTATGATTTCCCTTTCTGCGCAAAATTTGCCAATCCCATTGGCAAGCTGTTATGGCACTAATCATTTGGCATAAATTGGCGCTGTGGTGCAACCCCGAGCGGCGCATGCGAGACATAGGCATGGGTACAGGGATAAGCAAATCATCAGCTGAAAATAGGTGTTGAATATGGGGTTTGGCTGCTTGCAATAACCAATGCATGCCTGAGCTTTGGCCTTGAAGTTTCCAAGCCAATAAAGCTTGGCGAACCGCACCATGGTACACAAATACACTCTGGGTCTGGGTTTGATAAGGCGGGCAATGAAGGCAAGCGCCACAAGGGCCAGGCGCAAAAGATGCAGGCAAAGGTATGCCACAGCGCAGGCAAGTGCTTTTGGGCATGATTCGGATGTTTTCTAAACAGGAAACACAGCAGCCTTGGCTGGGAGAATCCATAGCTGAGGCACAAAGCGGACAAGACGGGGGCAAGATACATTGCTGAATAGTTTGTATGACTTTCGTTGACAGCCTGAACATAGGTACGAATATAACGCGCATGATTGATACACGCAATTGGTTTGAAACACTCCCCCCAACGAGACAACGCAAATTGCTCTCAAGCCAGCGCAATGGTTTGAATATTGAGGTGGGTGGGCAGTCTTTAGTGAATTTTGCATCCAATGATTATTTAGGTTTGAGTCAACATCCTGATGTTTGTAGCGCAGCCAAAGATGCGGTAGATACATTTGGTTTGGGTAGTGGTGCGTCACGTTTGGTTTCAGGGGACTCGCCTTTATTCCACGCATTTGAAAGGAATCTAGCAGACTGGAAAGGTTTTGAGGCTTGTCTATTGGTGGGTTCGGGCATGTTGGCCAATTTAGGTTTGCTGCAAAGCCTAGCAGATAGGCATACAGTCATATTTGCAGACAAATTGAACCATGCATCTTTGGTGGATGGGGCAAGGTTGTCAGGGGCAAAGGTTCACCGTTATCCGCATTTAAATTTACGAATTTTAGCGCAACAACTGCAACAATATCCTGCGAAAAATCGAATCATTGTATCCGATGGTGTGTTTAGCATGGACGGCGACACAGCGGATGTGGTCAGTTTGCTCCGCTTGGCTGAAGAATATGACACGCTTGTAGTCATTGATGATGCCCATGGCGCAGGCACCGTGGGAGCTGGAGGCAAAGGTTTGGTCAATCAAGCGAACATGATGGGACATGCCCGCCTTATTGAAGTAGGTACGTTGGGTAAATCTTTTGGTAGTTATGGCGCATACATTTTAGGCACAGCATCCATGATTGAGGGTTTGAAACAGCGCATGCGCACACTGATTTATACAACGGCATTGCCTGTTGCTGTTTTGGTAGCCGCACAAGCTGCCTTGGATATCATCAAACAGGGTGAAGTGGTGCATGTATTGCAAGGGCATATAGCTTATTTTCTTAGCCAAACCAAAGCTCTTAATCTTTTACCGAGCCACACTCCGATTCAACCGATGATATTAGGTTCAGACGAACAAGCTTTAGCCGCCTCAGCGCTATTAAAAGAGTGTGGTTTTTTTGTGCCAGCGATTCGTCCACCAACAGTGCCCGAAGGGCAGGCACGTTTAAGAATAACGCTATCTGCCTTGCATAATCGACAACAGATTGATGCTTTGGTGAAGGTCTTGCTTAACCGCGCGTAAATACCCAGCTGGTTTCATTGGATAAATCAGAGTTAAAGCTATAATTTTCAACTGCAAAATTCTTGATTTGTGTTGCAACCGTAATGCGATTTTCAATGATAAAACGCGCCATCAAGCCGCGTGCGCGTTTGGCATAGATGCCAATCACTTTATAGGCACCATTTTTATGTTCTTTAAAGATAGGTGTGATGATGGGACACTTGATATGTTTGCTTTGAATGCTTTTAAAATACTCTTGAGATGCAAGGTTAATGAGGCTATCGGTACTTTTTAATTCGTTGTTGAGTTGATTGGTGATGGTTGAGCCCCAAAAATCGTAGAGATTGTGGCCTAAAGCGGTGTTCAATTTTGTACCCATTTCAAGACGATAAGCTTGCATCAAATCAAGGGGGCGAAGCAAACCATACAAACCCGACAATATGCGTAAATGCTGTTGGGCAAAATCAAGATCATTGGATGATAATGTTTCCGCGTTTAGCCCTTGATACACATCACCGGCAAAAGTATAGATGGCCTGTTTAGCGTTGTCTGGTGTGAATGGTGTGTGCCATTGCTGAAAACGTTGTACATTTAAATCAGCCAATTTCATGCTTAGCTTCATCAGATGAGCCACTTCATAGCTATCTTTTTCTTGTAAGGTATGGATGAGGGCTTGTGATTGTTCAAGAAATAAGGGGGTGGAAAAGGGTGTTTCGGCAGCTATGTTATCTTCATTAAGCTTCTTGGCGGGAGAAATAATAATACGCACGACATACCTCAGTTGTATTTTTAAAAATCAAAAGCTTAGCGATAAAACCTTGGTAAGTCTTGATACATATGAGGCAAATCAGATATATTCTTGACGGTGCTTAAATTATAGTCTATTGCTTATGAGAGTATGGGGTTGATGTCGTGAGGATAAAATAGATGGGTTTTAAGCAAGAAAAAACGATTAAAGATATGCAGAAAATCATGCGTGTTTTCACACATGATTTACGCAACCCGCTGCTTAATATCCAGGCGTTGGTTCAAGACATTGAATTGGCAGTTCGTGATGCCAAAGGTGTTGCCGAAGATTTCCCAGAGTCTTTGAGCATGTTAAAAGAAACAGCCAATCATATGGATGATTTGATTGTAGGCAGCAATGATATTTACCATTGCATGTTTGATGCCTTGGAATGTGAACAGGTTGATATGCATGTGTTGTTCCAGCGTTGTTTTGAAAAGTTAAAACTTGCTGAAGAAGACATCGCACTTTCATGTTCAGCCATGCCTCCCGTATATGCAGACCCTTGGGTTGCCCAACGTATTGTAAGTGAGCTTTTAAGCAATGCTAAAAAGGCTATCAGTTTGAGCCCTAATGCGTGTTCTCGGTTGATTAAAGTTTCTTCAAGCCAAGAAGATGAAAATTTGGTGCACTTTTATGTTGAAGATAGTGGCTGTGGTTTTGATGAGCATGAAGTAAGCAGGATTTTTGAGCCGTTTTTTTCTGGGAAACGTTTTCCACATGGCGCAGGTATGGGTCTAACGCGCGTAAAAGTATGGGTTGAGAACCATGGCGGCAGCATCAATGCGGAAACCATTCCTTCTTGTTCGGTGGTAAGGTTTTCTCTACCCAAACATAAAAAACCTGTTCAGTAGAACAGGTTTTTATAGGGTTAAACGCAAGCTATTGATTAACGTTTGAGTTGCATTAACGAAGATAACATTTGGTCTGTGGTTGAAATGGTTTTGGAGTTGGCCTCATAACCACGTTGTACCACGATGAGTTTCACAAATTCACCGGCCAAATCGACATTGGATTGTTCTAAACCATAGGGCGTGATTGAACCCATACCGCCATTACCAGGTTTTTCCAAAATAGGCGAGCCTGAGGCAATGGTTTCTTGTTGTAAGTTGTTACCCACATGATTTAACACGGCATCATTAGGGAATTTTGCCAGTGCCACTTGATACAATGAACGACGTTGACCATTGGTGAAAACACCAAAAACACGGCCGGTTGAGTCTGTTTCCAATTTATCCAAGAAACCTGCTGCATAACCATCACGCACGACTTGCCGTGTGGCAAATGAGCCGGCCATTTGCACAGTCCCATTAAGACCATCACCAAGAATAGCCTGTTGGTCAGTGCCTGTGGCATCACCAAAGTTGAAGTTGATTGTAGAAACTGCCGCACTCTTCCAAGGGAAATCAACCCCAGGACCTACCTCTGTCACCAATTCACCTTTAGAACCAAAGGTAAGTGAGTTGGCAGCAGGGGAAGTTAAAACATTGCCACCGGTTACCTTTGTGGCAGCAGGAATAGTGCTTGTGGTGAGTACAACAGAGCCACCAAGTGCTGCACTTACTGTTTGTCCTGCTGCAACGGCAGTACCATTGATTGTGACAGCTGTATCAAAGGTTGTATTGCCAGAAATCTCTGTACCAGCAGGTAGAGGCAGTGTCATGGTAGGGTTGGTGGGGTTAAAGTTGGTGGCGACATTACCAATGATCATTTGGTCGCCTGGTGTGCCGCCAACAACGTCGGCACCGTCAACACCTGCATGCCAGCTCCAAGTATTATTGGCTTCTTTAACATAATACAAACTCACGGCATGTTGTTGGCCTAGAGAATCATAAATATTTGCTTCTGCTTTATAGTGATAGGTCGCAGCATTGTTGGGATCAAAAGCAACACCTGCGTTATAAGGTACGGCATTGGAATCAAGGGTGATACCCATATCAATGTTGGTGGTAGGTTGAGCTTGGGCAGCCAAGCCGCCGAAAGTAATGCCTGTGACATTACCTGTAGCTTCACCTTGTTCATTGGTAGCCCAGCCTTGGACAACAAAACCTTGGCCATCAATAAGGTTGGAATCTTTATCCAAAATAAAGGCACCAGCACGGCTATAAAACGTTTGACCACTGGCAGGGTCTTTTAAGGCAAACATACCATTGCCATTGATGGCCATATCTGTGGGGCTGGTGGTGTTTTGAATCGAACCTTGTGCTTGGTCACGTGTAATTTGTCCAATGCGTACACCATTACCCACTTGGTTGGCGATGTTTGAGCGTGTAACACCCACGGTTTGAGATAATACATCTGAAAACACTACATTTTGTGATTTGAAGCCCAATGAATTGATGTTGGCAATATTATCACCAATAATCCGAACACTTTCACCAAAAGCTGAAAGTCCACTGGAACCTGTGTAAAGCGCGTTATAAATACCCATGATATTCTCCTGTTGAATATGTTTCTTTTTATAATTTAGAATTTAAACTCTAACTTCTGTAACATTGGCCAAACTGGTTGGTATGCCGTCTACGATGAGCTGTATGCCCGAAGCTGTCATGCGTACGGCATCAACTATTCCAGAACGTTGTGGTATGACATTCACCGCTTGTCCTGCAGCATCAACCGCCTGAATGTTGACGTTGTAAGCACCGAGGTCGACTTTGATGCCTGCATCATCTCTACCATCCCAATTTAGCTGCATATCGCCAGCAGGCATGGATGAGAGTGACATGGTGCGTACAGGAGCACCTGTAGCATCGCTGATGGTAACAAAGACATTTTCTGCATTGTTATCCAGTGTGGCCGAGAAGTTTTGTGTTGTGCCGCTGTAATCCAGCGTGCTTTGATTGACCATCACGGTATGACCGAGGTAGCCGGCTGATGCCATATCCAAGTTGCTGGATGAGCTGCTTTGATTGACAGCCATTTGTTGTAAATATCGATTGGTATCAATTTGTTGTTCAACCATATTAAACTGCGCAAGCTGAGAAGACATTTGTGAAGAGTCAGCAGGATTAAGTGGGTCTTGATTTTCCATTTGCGCTACAAGCATTCTCAAAAAAACTTCTTTGGTGCCAAGATCTTGAGGCCCACTTGCTGTAGCGGCGGGTTGTGCACCATAAGATGTTGATATTTCTAAAGGCATAATGCCCTCCTATGCCATAATATTAAGGTGACCATTGCTGGCTAGGTTCACCCCGATTCGGGAATTATTGTCATCAGGTAGAGCTGATGCAGTAGTAGAATTGTCTGCAATTGGCGATGAAGTATTGGTGGATCCAGAGTTGCCTTGTTGATTACTTTGTTGCTGGTTCATCTGCATGGAGAAGCCGCCAAGGTCTAATCCCTGCTGTGCTAAAGCTAAACGAAGCTGAGGCATGTGTTGTTCTAAGGCTTGTCGTGATGCGGCTTGATCGACTGTAAATGAAACTTGAATTTGTTTGGCCAAGTCCATTTGAATGCTGACGTGAACTTTACCTAAATTGGCGGGTTCGAGTTGTAGCTCAAGTGTTGTTTTCCCATCTTTTGCCGAGCGCACAATTTCCAGCATGGTATTTGCAGGTGTAAAAGTACGTTGTGAGCGGTAAGCCAGTTGTGCTTGGAAATCGATGTTTTTACTATTTTTGGCATCTGTTTTTGATGCATCCAATAGTGTTTGTTCCATATGATGTTGATTGGATAAGAAATCTTGTTGTGAGGATGTGTCACGTTGATCAAAAGTGCGGGTGATGATGGAAGAACTGTTTTGGGTGCTTAGTGCGATATTGTTTCCTTGCGCTTGGCGAGAAGTGCGCTGTTGCAACGAAACCACAGCGGCCTGCGGATTTCGAATAACATCCAAGGGTTCACTAGGGTTGTTTTTTTTATGTCCGATATGTGTATTGGGTTTATTGGTTTCACTTGTTATTTTACGTGTTTTAGCGCGTTGCGGATTAGCAACTTCTTCCACTATGTTTACCCCTTGAGCTGCAAGATGATGAGCAGTGGATTGTTCAGCCTTAGGATTTACTGGTGTTGTTAGAACAGCTTGTTCTGTTTTTGGATTGCTAAGTGGTGTTTGGTGATTAGTTGTAGGCTGTTCAACTTTAGGGTTGACTGGTGTTGTTAGAGCGGCTTGTTCTGCTTTTGGATTGCTAAGTGGCATTTGATTATTAGTTATGGGCTGTTCAGCTTTAGAGTTGATTGCTGTTGTTAGAATGGCTTGTTCTGCTTTTGGATTGATAAGTGCTGCTTGTTTATCCGTTATCGATTGTTCGGCTTGAGGGTTGGCTGTTATTGTTGCTTGGCTCACAACAGTTTGCCCTGTTTTGTGTTGCAGTTTAGGTTCAGTAAAGCTGGTTGTGATGTCAGCGGCGGTTTCTTGTAATGGTGGCATGATGATTTGCTGTGTTGACGGTTGTGCAGATTTATTGTTTTTGCCTGCCATAGATTTGCTGTTTAATGTTAGTGCTTCTTTAGCTTGAGGTAACTGCTCTGTTTGAAGTTTGATGGAAGGCTCTTGGGCAACGGCGATAACAGCTGATGTATCAACTTCGAGAGATGTTTTTTCCGCACCAGCACCGGGTAATTGAATATGCTTTTGCGTTGTGTGCTTAAGTTTAATGCTAACTTCGCTGGATTCACTTGTACTCTTTTGGCTTGATGTCGTTTTGTTTTCGGAGCCTTGTGATAAGACAAGCTTTTTATCAGGCGCTTGAAGGATTAAGTTTGCTTTTATCTTTTCGCCTGTCATTTCTTTCGTGGAAGTTTGTTGGCCTAGTGTTTGGTTGTGCCCAGAAGCCGATTTTAGAGTCGCTTCGTTTTGTTCGGTAGTTAGTGGGTTCTTTTTTTGCAGACCATGTTGTTCATTGCCTTGAAGGGATGCCAACAAACGAGAAAATAAACCTTTGTGTTGGCTATTGGTTTCTTTTTTTCCTTTGCTGGACAAACCTTGTTGGCCAGTGGAAGTTTCTGTTGATATGGTATTTGGATTCATCATGGTTTTTGTAAAGCAGAACTGGTGCCATGGATATATTCTTTTATTATTAGCTATTTAAGAATTTATTCCTGTGCTGCTATCGGCAATATCTTCCATAGGCGAGGTAAGATTTTCCCCTATGACGATCAATTCTACAATGTCTTGTCTATGATTTTCCCAAGAGCGACGAGAAATAGGGTTACCAAAAGCATTGATAATGATTTCGTGTTGTTTCATGCAGTGAAAATCAGATTCTCTAGGAAAAGCACGGCGGATAATGTTTTGTAAAGGATCATTCCAAACGAAGGCATTTTTTAAGCGATAACCAATCCAAACATAACCTTGTTGTAATAATGATGCATGTAGCGCTTCAGCCTCATCAGGCAGTGTTTCGTGTACATCTATTGTACGCAAGCTCATTGCATTATTGATACCATCTTCAGACATCAGGGCATGAATGATATGGCGCAATACGCGTTTTATTTTATACACATTATCATTTTCAGCCGTATACATATGGAAATTGGTGTGGGCCACGTAGGCACCATATAATTCATCAGGAACAATAACATGCACTTGAGTAGGCAAGGTAAATCTTTCTAGTTCCTCTTGTAACAGGCGAGCTTGTAGTCGATCTGATAAAATAGGAAAGATTTGTGGTTTTGTGTTTTCAGCATTAATCATGCTCATCACGTGAGATAAGACAGTTGATATAATAGTGTATGGTTCTTGTGCAAACTCCAAGGAGTTCGAAATCATAAGATGTGTGAATGATTTCACATAGGGTCGAAGAGCTTCCATGTCTGAAAAATCCCAAAATTTTACAGTGACAGAAATATTTTGATGTGAAGTTGTTTGTCGGGCTAGTTTTTCTTCAATGTATTTTTGTTCTTCGATAAGTTTTTCAAGAGGCAAATCATCAAGGAGAACCACTTCAATATTTTGGTAATCAGGCATGAGGTGTTTGAGCAATAAAGGTAAACTTCCAACCCAGCCCGTGATGAGCAGGCGTAAGGTGGGAGGACATTGATGTGGTGTAAGTGCAAAGCTTGGTGGTTGTTGGTGTATTGCTTTGGCAGGCTGAATATCGGGATTGCGTAAAACGTAATAAAGCTCGCCATGCAAGGTATTTTCATTCAAGGCAATGCCTGCAACACCGCTGATTTTGAGTTTTTTAATGGATTTGAGGAGGTAAATAGGGTGTATGTTGAAATCTTCATCAATCAGGGCAAGAAGTGTGACACCCCTTAAGACCAAAGCTTGTGCTGCGGCAAACAAATCAGCTGAATAATTTTTATCCAATGTTTGTAGGGTGAGTACACCATCCTTGTTTTCTAAAACAGCATCCCATTCAATGGCCTGAATTGACGACTCTTCAACCCGTTCAGGTATCATCAAACGGCTAATGACTTGGTCAAAATCACCGTATTGGATGATATTTCTTAAGGTGTTGGCGCGGAAATCAGATTCAGATAAAATAACAGTTGGTTTATCGTACTCACCTTTATTATCCCATCCAACTTGTAACATATGTTGATGTTCAGGGATGCGCGCTTGGTTTACACCAGGAACAGCAATGCTTAAATAGATATTGGGATGAATGCTGCGAATAGAAAGCAGGGAGAAAAAAGTTTCAGATAATGCTTCTGAATCTGTCATGTTTTCGGGGAAAAGCATCAAAGCTTGTCGTGCAGCGGCTAAGTTAATACGTTTTAAGTCTATGGCTTGTTTGGCATCGCCATGACGGAAAGTGACCCATTTCTCTTCCAGCAAGGCGGGTGGAAGTTTTTCATTATTATGAAGTAAAACCAACTTAATGCGGGAAAATGAACGTTCAGAAGCAAGCCTTAAGTAGCTGATGATATATGGTGCAACAGGATTCCAACCAAACATAACCATGTGGCGTGTGATGGATAAACGTTCATTTCTTAATTTTGTCATGAGATCTGAAACAATATTGGCACCTATACCAATGAAAAAAGCGAAGATGAAAACACCAACGATAACAGCGACAATAGAATAAAGAGTGAGTGCAGTTGAGTCAGGGGATGAAACAGCGTTTCCTGGATCGGTAAATAGTCGGAAGGCAAACCAAATACGTGCAATCATGCTGTCATCGGAGGCATCAACAAGACCATCACGTGTGAAATCAAAATTAGGCATGGTGAACTTACCAAATATACCGCCAGAAATAGAGATAACGGCAAGCACAAGTACAATTAAATTGATTTCTTGCATAAATTGACCTTCACGCATCACATCACGAAGGTTGCGGATAATCACCATCCATGGTCTTAACAAGCGAATCAAACGCATCATGCGCAAAGCTCCACCGTATGGAATAATGGCAAAGGCTGGGACCATTACAATGGTTGCCGCAACGTCTAACCACCAAAAAACCCATTCCATGTTTTTTTCACGGGCTGTTTTGAAATTCATACTGCGCATAAGAATATACCGCAGAATAAGCTCCACGGAAAAGAAGATGAGTATGACCCAGAGCAGGGTATCGGTGGCAAAAAATGAAACCATGATGGTAAGGGATGTAAACATGCCATAAGTGGGTGAATACATAGCACTTTGCAAATCGAAATAACGGAATATTCTAAGTGTTCTTAAGAGGTACATCGCCCGAAATAGGCGTACTAAGGCTGCATCTTCTGCCTGAATGGGGATGTCAAAGATGGTGATGAGTAGTGAGGCAATGCCAATAATGTCCAGTACAAGAAACATGCCGTCAATTTTTCGATTTAATGAAGTACGGTAAGGATTTATCTTGGCTTTGTATATAATAATGGCAATGCGAGCAACAATTTCCACAGAGAAAACACAGAAGAGCACAGCTGCTAACCAGGGTATATGGGTAAATGAAACGGCAACCAAAGCAAGCATAAGGAAACCAAATCTGGGATGCATGAGTATCCATTCGATATGATAAAAAAGTAATGCCTTATCTTTGACGAGAGCTTTGATTTCTTTCATGCATGTGCTCGCTTATGAGTGTTGAATTTAAATTGTTTCATATGCGTATGTTTAGCAAACTTAATGCCATATACTTTGTATATTTTATGCTCCACTTGAAATCATGGGCAGTAATGGATATACATAGCTTATGTTACGTCTTTTATTTTTAATATTCCTTATACTGCCGTTATTAGAATTGTATGTTTTGATTGAAGTTGGTAGTGATATTGGCGGCTTGATGACGATAGTTTTATGTTTGTTGACGGCAGCTTTGGGTGGTCTGATTATACGCTTTCAAGGCTTGCAAACATTGATGCGCGTGAGGGAAAGCATGGCGACTATGCAACAGCAGCAGCTGGCAGAACAAGGTGCACATGCGTTGATGTTGGCTGGAGCTGGTGTGCTTTTGTTTATACCGGGTTTTATTACAGACACCTTAGGTTTTCTTTTGTTAATTCCTTCTTTTCGTCGTTTGTTGATGCCCCGGCACGTGCTGGCATATACACAGCACACTTCACCACCACATCAGCATCAGCGCTATCCAGAAGTGATAGATGTTGAGGTTATCAAAAAAGATTAGAGCAGTTTCTTTTTTCTGCTGTTTACAAGACTTGACCATTACACTTATAAACACATAATGCGCGCTCGTTTTTAAGCTGAAGATGGCTTATGACTGCTTGTATTTTTCTGAGGAAACGGGGGTTGAATGAAGTCTCAAGTAGATAAGTTTAACCTTATACTTCAGTCAGTTGCGAAATCAGGCAGGCAGTGGGATGAGGTTGTCCCGTTGATGTTGCTGGCTGATGAAAGTTTCGAGTCATTGCATATGGAATCGCCATTTTTTGGCGACATGTTGTGGCAAGGGAATATCGAACCACTGCGTGAACAGTTTGTTTTAACGGGTTCATGGACGATGTCAGCGCCTAGGCAGTGCGGCAGGTGTAACATTGAATTTGCAGCGGAAATGCGTGGTAATATCGATATTACCTATGCTTTAGGTAAGCAAGCAGACGGTGAAGAACAAGCAGAGCTTGAGCTTGCTGGTGATGAGCCTGAAGTGTTAGAAGCACCTGGTGCGTTAAATGTGTTGGACGTGCTGCGTGAGCATTTTTGGTTGATGTGGCAGCCTATGGTGGTTTGTTCGGAAGATTGTAAAGGTTTGTGTTTGCAATGCGGTGTTGATTTGAATGCAGGTGCTTGTGATTGTCATGCTAGCGTCAAAGAAAATCCGTTTGCGGCATTAAAAGGTTTTAAGTTTGATGCTTGATTGTGTTTGGCCTGTTAGGCTTGCGCGCAGTTTAAGTTTAAAATATGCATAAGCATAATTAGATTCGTTGTAAGCCATTGTAATCACAAGGCGTTACGATACGAAGGAGTATGAAATGGCTGTACCAAAGAGAAAAACCAGCGCGTCAAAACGTAATATGCGTCGTTCACACGACACAATCAAACTTTCTGGCATGAGTGAATGCACTGAGTGCGGTGAAATGCACCGTCAGCATTATGCTTGTCAAAGTTGTGGTCATTATAAAGGTCGTGAGGTTGTGGCAACAGCTGAAGCTTAATGCCAACAGCTAACGAATCCTCTGCGTTGGTTTCAACACCTGTAACAGAGAAAAAATTAGCACGCATTCTTCTCGATGGACATGGTGGCGATGGTGCCCCCGATGTCGTGCTCGATGGATTGCAACGCGTCATGGCCTCATCTTCAAAGAAGGTGAAGTTTGGCGTTTGTGGTTTGGTAGAAGTTCTTGAGCCAGCGCTAAAAGCGCGTGGGCTTGAAAAGCTTGTTGAAATTGTGCCTGCCACAGAAGTGATTGAAATGTGTGATGCGCCTGCTGTGGCTGTGCGCCGCAAAAAACAATCATCGATACATGTCGCCGCACGTGCTGTGCGTGATGGTGATTGGGATGCCATGGTAAGTGCGGGTAATACTGGCGCACTGATGGCGATTTCGAAATTAATTTTAAAAACATTGCCTGGCATTGATCGCCCTGCGATTGCATCCATGATTCCTGCTGTTGATGGCGGCACTTTCTTTTTAGATATTGGTGCAAATGTGGATTGTTCATCAGAACATTTGGTGCAGTTTGCGGTGATGGGAAGTTGTTATTTGCAAGCTGCTGAAGGTGTTGAATCACCTCGTGTGGGTTTATTAAATATCGGCAGTGAAGAAACCAAAGGCACGGATGTGATTAAAGTGACTGCTGCACGTCTTCGCGAATCAAACTTAAATTTTATTGGCAATGTCGAAGGCACAGACCTGTTTTCAGATAAAGTGGATGTTGTGGTGTGTGATGGTTTTGTTGGCAATGTATCTTTAAAAACCATGGAAGGCCTTGCCAACTTGATGTTAGGTACCATCAAACAAGAGCTCACCTCAACATTGGTAGCAAAAACAGGTGCACTTTTAGCTAGGAAAGCACTAAAACGCGTAAAAAATGCTTTACACCCAAGCGAACATAACGGCGCACCTTTGCTGGGTTTAAATGGTATTGTGGTGAAAAGTCATGGTGGTGCAGATGCACATGCTTATGCTTGTGCCATTGATGTGGCGCAGCGCGAAGTTGAAGCTGATTTGATCACACGCACCATAGAAGCAATGAATACCATGGCAGAGGCATCAGTATGAGTTATAACACCCATATCGTTGGTATTGGTGGATATTTACCCGAACATGTGATGAGCAATGATGATTTAGCAAAGATTGTGGATACATCGGATGCTTGGATTCGTGAACGCACAGGTATTACCCAACGGCATATTATTGCCAAAGACCAATACACCTCAGATTTAGCAACCCAAGCTGCCAAACAAGCTTTGCAAGATGCAGGGCTTTCCATTGATGATATTGATGCCATTGTTGTGGCAACGACCACACCAGACATGATTTTCCCATCTACAGCCAGCATAGTGCAACACAAATTGGGCGGCAAAAATTTTCCTGCTTGGGATATTCAAGCTGTTTGTTCTGGTTTCGTTTATGGTTTGGCGCTAGCCGTTGGCATGATGCGTGGTGGCATGTTTAAACGTGTTTTGCTTATTGGTGCAGAATCCATGAGCCGTATTTTGGATTGGACCGATCGTAATACTTGTGTGTTGTTTGGTGATGGCGCAGGTGCTGTGGTGCTTGAATATAAAGAAGATGATTTTGGTATGGTAGGTTCTGTGTTGCATTGTGATGGGTCTTATCGTGATTTGTTGATG